>JBKJOZ010000312.1:0-20302 GCA_046595315.1 Limisphaerales bacterium | reverse complement strand
CAAAAGATGAAAACGGAATTAGCGGCACGCCTGCCGAACAGCAGACGGAAATTAAAAGACGTATCGATGAATTTTTGAAAGACGATGCCATCGAGCCAGACGCGCTCAAACATCTTCAGGAAAGTGGTAAATTGGCCGGCGTTGCACAGGAACATTTGGCGGAAGGCGATATTCCAGCCGCGCGCGAACCCGCTGCCGAAGCGGCTCGGGAATTACAACAAACCGCGAGCGCGATGCGGCAGGGTGATGGAAAATCTGCAAAGAACGAATTGGCCGATGCGCTGCGCAAACTTGCAGCGGCTGCGGCGGATGTTCGTCGCGCGCCGACCCTTAGCTCCGACGCCGAAGCGCGCGCGCAAACGGATAAAACTGAAAAAGCGGTTGAAGACGCGGCGCGCAAATTGGCAGATGCCGCCAGTGCCCAGCAGGAAAAAGGTTCGACCAACGGCGCCGCGCAACTTTCTGAAATGGCCGGTCTGCTCGGCAGTGAATCGTTGAAGCGAATGTTGGAGGAATCGAAGGCGCAACCGCGTGACGCCAAACGCGCCGAAGCATTGGCGTCGCGGCTCGATCAACTTGCGGAACGCGCCGCCCAACAGCGCAACAGTGGCGGACTCTCCCGCTCCGAACTCGCGCAGTTGACCGAGCGACTGGATCGCTCGCGCGTGAACATGCAACGACTAGCCGGGTCATGCAGCAATCCCGGCGCAGGATCGGGTGGCACGTCCGGCGCTGCCTCATCGAGTGCAGGGCAAAACGGTACGGCTGAAAAAGTCGGCGGCATCGGCGTAAATTCTGCCGATACCAGCGGCGGTTCACGTTCGCCGAAAACGCAATCGCCGCTGTCGGGAAAGCAGCAACAACTGGCGTCACAACTGATGGATGATTTGCGGGAAGGCGCGTTGGATGCGTTATCGGTCGTGCCGACGTCGCGCGAACTGGCGGATGTGCGAAATGCACTTCGCGGAGGATCTGTCGCCAACGATTTATCATTGGTAAAACTGGCTTCGACGATTGATCCGCCGTTGCAAGGTTTGATCCGACTGTTGCGCGAAGAATTGGTGCAGACGCGACGCGTTCATCAACTGACCACACAGGAATTGGAACAAGCACCGCTCGCCTACCGCCCAGCCGTGGCAGATTATTTTGAACAACTTTCAAAAGATTATCGGCCAACCCCGAGCGAAAAACCTGAAGTCAAATGAGTCACGTTGATTGGCAATTTGGCGGGTGGCTGCGAGAACGAACGCCCGTTTCGGCTGGTATTGGTCTCGCGATCGTCGCAGTCGCAGCGCTGATTTATGTGATTTGGTTTTATCGCCACACGTTGGGAAAATTAAGTTTCGGGCCACGACTATTTCTCACGGCGTTACGTGCTGGAATTGTGTTGCTCGTGCTGCTTTGCCTCGCCAATCCGGTGCGCGTTTCAACCCATTCTCCCGCAACCCAACGCGGCACAATTGCGGTGGTGGTGGATCGCTCGGCCAGCATGAATACACCGGATAATCGCGGAACCACGCGGCTGGCGGATGCAATTCGCCTCTGGAAATCACACGAGCCTGACGCGCTGAAAAACTTTTCTAAAATTACGTATCATCGGTTTGCCTCCGAGCTACAACCTGCTGCGGATTTAAATGAAGCGACGAAAGCGAGCCCTGGCGGAGAAACCCATTTATTTTCCGCGCTACGCCAAACTTTGGAAACGGAACCGTCCGCAATTGTGTGTCTCACTGACGGTCTCGACACCACTTCCGAAGATAGCGCCAAACTCACCGACGAAGCTGTTCGCCGTGGCGTGCCGATTTATTTTGTGCCGGGCGAAAATCGTCTCATGCCACAAACGAGTTTGACGTTGCGGGAAATAAAAGCGCCCACGCAGGTTTTGCGGCATACACAATTTCGCGCAACCGCTTTGATTGAAATCGCTTCACCACAGGATCAGGAATTACCGGTAGAACTTTGGAGTGGCGACACCAGACTTATCGCCGCGCGATTGCCGGTTCGGTCCGGGCACAACACATTGTCGTGGCCGGTGTTGGTCACCTCGGGCGAGCGAGGGCAATTGCCGCTGGAGTTTCGCGTCGGGGAAAAGTCACCGCAAATCGCCGCGTGCACCGTGGACGTAATTGAGAACATGAAAGTGGAGGTGCTCTATTATCAAGGCGCGTTGCAATGGGGTTATCGCTTTTTGCGCGGCGCGTTGGAAACCGACCCGAGTTTCCGTCTCACCGCCATTTTAAATCCAGCCCTTCAAGTCCAACTGGAATCCGTTTTGCCCGACCAACCGACCCTGGCTGATTTGCCCGATGACGCGCGGGAATTGAAACGATTTCAAATCATCATTCTGGCGCATGTGTTTGCGGATCGACTTACCGCGAAGCAGCAGCGGGCCTTGGTCGAATACGCGCGCGCCGGTGGCGGCGTGCTTTTCATTTCGCCGAACACGAGTTCCACCTCGCGATTTTCGGGAACGGAGTTGGAGGAAATGTTGCCCGTCGTTTTCGCGCCGCGTGAAGCAGCGACGAGTGAAGAGATGGCCGCGCAACGATTGCAAAAACGATTGGCGCAAATTAATTCACAATCCAACGATGCAATTCTCGCAGGCCACGATCGCATCGCGCTCAAACCCTTTGCGTTGCCCGCTGGCGGACATCGCTCCGCGTCGGGCGCGCTGTTTGAAAATGATTCGGAGCATCTCCCCAAGTTTGTGGAAAACGCAAAATTGCGCGCCGTGAAACCGGGTGCGGAAGTGTTGGCGGTGAGCGGTCAAGGCGCGAGCAACCCACCCGACGTGTTGCTGGCGCGTCAGCAATTTGGCAGCGGCTTCACGGCGGCGATGACGACCGATTTGCTGTGGCGATGGAAACTGTCGTTGCCAAGCAGCAGTCGCGCGGTCGAAAAATTCTGGCAACAACTTTTGCTTTCGCTCGCGCCCGGCACAGGTTCGGAATCCAGTTTGCGGATCAGGAAATTGACATCGGCGCCGACGGTCAACGCGCCCGTGGAATTACAACTCAACGCGTCGAGCAGCGATGGAGCGCCGTCAGCGGAAGCGGTGTCGCCGAGCGGAGAGCGGATTTCTCTTCACTTGCAGGAAATGGTGGGCGACCGAGTGGGTGCGTGGACCGCAGTGTTCACGCCGACCGCGCCCGGAAATTGGACGGTGCGCGCCACAAATTTCTTAAACAACTCGGCTCGCATTACTTTTCCAGTCGCCGCAAAAGCGTTCTCGGTCGAGATGCTGAATTTGCCGGCCAACATCGCCGGAATGCGACAACTGGCCGAAAGCACCGGCGGCGCGCTCGTCGAAAAGACCACTGACTTCCGGCCGAAAAATCTCACAGATGATTTTCACTCCAAGCGCGTTAAACCACTGTGGAATTCCGCTTGGCTTCTCGGTTTGTTACTCGGGTTGTATGGGGTCGAACTAATCGCACGAAGAATTTTTAAATTATTATGAAACTTATTTCTCGCCTCATGCTGGCTTTGCTGATGGTCACCCTGGTGTCACCGGCTCAAGCGCAAGATGATTTGCGCGGCGATCGCGTCGGTTGGGCGCGATTGAAAACTCCGAGTCCGTGGTGGAATCGCCACGCTCACAAAGATCCGGTGCTCATGCAATTTCTTCGGGACAATACCAGCCTCAACATTGATCCGACTTGGTACAATGCGGACGCAGAAAACTTGCCGCAAATGTGCGCCTATCCGGTGTTGTTTTCCCAAGGCATTGGCATGGTTCGCAAATCCACGGCACGGGCTAATCTAGCTGAGTATGTTCGCCGCGGCGGATTTCTTTTGATCGACGCCTGCATCAACAGCGAAGTTACCCCGAACCCGGACATCTTCCTTGCTCAACAGACGCAGTTGTTGGCGATCATTTTGCCGGAAGCTCGCGTGGTGCCGTTGCCTGCCAGCCACAGCATTTACCGTTGTTATTTTCAATTTCCTGAGGGCAACCCGCCTCATACCTATCCGCACTATTCTCCAGAGCCGAACTGGTCCAAGCACGGGCTTTATGGAATCGAGATCGGCTCGCGCATGGCAGGTGTCATCACCTTGAGCGGCCTGCAATGCGGCTGGGCCGGTTCACCCGCTCCGTCTGGCCACGAAATTCCCTGCATGAAGATGTTGGTGAACATTTACATCTATTCGATGATGCAAAGTTCCAAGTGAGTCGCCGGAACGCGTTGTCGCAAACTTACGTCTAGATGGTGCAATTGCTCACCTCGCAGCGAGAACTTCGTCAATTGACTCCGCCAAAACCAACAAGCCTTCGCGCAAAGCTTCTTCGGTGATCGTGAGCGGCGGGGCGATTTTCACAGTCTGGCCCCACGCGCCGACGGGCGAGAAAAAGAGCAACCCTTTGTGAAAACATTTTTCGATGATGGCGTGCGCTAAATCGTGATTCGGTTCTTTTTTGCCCGGTTGAATTATTTGCAAGCCTCCGACCAAACCAGTCGCGGTGCAATGCCCGATCACATTCGCGTGACGTTTCTGAATTTCCTGCAAACCGCTCAATAAAATTTTGCCGAGCCGTTCGGCATTCGCTGTCAGATCTTCCGAGATGATCTTTTTCAGACTGGCCAACGCCGCTGCCGAACAAACGGGATTTCCCGTGTGCGTGCTGGTCATCGAGCCGGGCGGAAATTGATCCATGATTTCCGTGCGTCCAATCACCGCCGAAATCGGAAGCGAACTGCTAATCCCTTTGCCGCAACAAATTAAATCCGGCGTGACGCCGTAATGTTGGAACGCCCAGAATTTTCCAGTGCGACCAAACCCCGCTTGCACTTCGTCGAAAATTAAAACGATGTCGTGATCTTTGCACCACTGGGCAAGTTTCTGAATATATTCGACCGGCGCGAAATCCGGACCGACGCCCTGATAACTTTCGAAAATGACGCCTGCGACATTTTCCGCTTTCATCCCTTTTTTCTCAATCGACGCAAGAAACAATTCAAAGCTCGTGTCGGTCGTCCAATAACCGTCGGGGAAGGGGACTTGAATGATCGCGGGGTCTTCGTTGACGATCCAACCTTTTTGTCCGGGAATTCCGCCCGCCTGCTGCGAGCCGAGGGTGCGTCCATGAAAACCGCGTTCCGCGCCGATGATCCCGATTTTTTTCGTGCCGCCTTTTTTAATTCCGTAAGCGCGCGCCAGCTTGATCGCATTCTCCGTCGCTTCCGAACCAGTCGTGAGTAAAAATATTTTTTCCAAACCTTTGGGTGCGAGGCCGATTAAAAATTCCGCAAGTTCAGCGCGTTCTTCACTCGGGAAAACGTAATTGTGCAACAAGCCGCTGTTCACCTGGTCGATGATTGCTTTTTTAATTTCCGGCGCGCCGTGACCCGCATTCGTAACCAGCACGCCGGAACTCCAGTCGAGCCAGCGATTGCCATACTTGTCATAAACAGAAAAGTTTTCTGCGCGTTCCCAGACTACCGGCGGTTGCCCACGCATTGAAATCGGTTCAAACTTGCGCAGCTTTTCGAGCGTCGGCAGCGAATCGGGATGCGGCAATGGCGTGCAGATGCGACGAAATTTTGTGTCAACGTGCGGAACGATTTGTGGGGTGATGCTGAATTCTTTGCCCATAATTTTAAGCGCGGCATGAGAACACAATTCTGCCGCGAATGAAAAGAGGATTGTGGGAGTAATGCAACGTGTCGACTTAAGTGCGTTCCTATCTTGGCGGCCCTGTGCCGAGCGATTAGAAAAAAGCCGGTCTCCTTTTATCGGAAACCGGCTTCGATTAACGATTGTGCGCTTATCGGCGGGTCCTTCGTGTTTTGCAATGTGCTTTATGTAATTGGATATTCCCCCCGCCCCCTCGGCGAACCGTGCCACCCAATTGCCCAGCGGCAGAGTAACCAGTAGAAAGCTGAATCTGGAAAAGGTCGCGTGTTCCGGGTTCTCCGTTGTCGGTCACGGTCACGGTAGCTGTTCCGGGCGTGCCGTTAATCGTCACATTATAGGTCATGCGGCGCGTATAAAGGCTCACCACCGTATAGCTCGTAATAGCGCTAGCATGGACGTGCATTCCGGTTCCATGATCGATATAATTCAGCCCGCCCCAGAGCTGGCCATTTTGATACCCACCATGCACACCGAAGGTTCCTTTTGCACCGGAACGGGTGATGATCCAGCCACCACCAGTCACGCGATCATCGCAAGGCGAGGGGTTGGTGCTGGGCGCCGGAACTTCAATGATAATGGTTTGAATCTCGGAATCTTCCGTTGCGTTCACAATGACCGCCACTAGTTGTCCAGGTCCTGGAACAAACGTTGCGCCATTTGCGGAAGCGTCATTGATCATCGCTTGGGAGGCTGCAGTCATTCCATACGTTGCGCCATCGGTGAATTGCCAGATCGCATTTTGCACGTCATCCGCCACCCCTTGTTTGTGATTGAGAATATAATTGATGTAATTCCATGGGGCTGACTGGGAGTTGCTTGGCGCATTGGAGTCGGTGGTATCGTAAAGGAGTGCCGAGTGATACAATCCTGTAGGTGAAATGGCGTCCCGGATAGCCACGCAATAACCGCCGTAGAGGCTGTTCTCCACATCAAAACCCATGGGCACTCCGGTTAATACCACATCGAAGAAGGCTTCATTGCCTCCACCATCCGCATAAAACTGGACGGGGGATGAGGGAACACGCAGCACTCCTGCACTGGCAACGGTGGCCAGTAAACTACAGGAAAGAACCGCTACCGAACACAGGCGTATAAATGACCGCATAGACTAACTCCTTTAATTTGATTGTTTAGATTCGCCCAACGAAGTGTTTGAGCTTGAATTAAGCTCCAATCAGAACGGTGCTTTTTCCATGCGGCCAATGCACGTTTGTTTAATCGGTAAATTGTCGCGAAGAACTCCGGTTTTTACTTAGATTAGAAAAGGAGTTTTCACCTCCAAAGGATACAGGTGAAGCCTAACAAATTCCCCTACCGCGACGCGCTAAGGAAAATCTATCGATGAATTTCCAGCCGGAGAAATTGGTTGGTCAGACTAGGTGAGGTGACGTTGGTCGAAACGATCAGGGTCACATTCACAAATTGGTTGGGCGCAACTCCATTGCTGGATAATTCCGAAACCGTCGTGCCAAACTGGTTCGTCACCCAGCCGCTCGTGGCGGTGAACGTCATCACGTTGTTCCAGGACTGTAGCGTGCTCGAAGTCTCCACGATGTAGGTGAGATCACTCGCCGAAAGATTGCGCGGAAAACGCAACTGAAAAGCTTGTCCTACCAAACTGCCTGTGAACGAATTGGAATTCGCGCTATTGGGATCAGACGCGTAGGCGTATTCCAGCAGGTTCAAGCCGCCATCCTGATCGGGGTCTGCCAAATCGCCCGCCACCGCAAGGTCATTGGCGTTAGTGCCAAAGTGAGCCCTTTTCCAAACACTCGTTGGGGGTTCGAGGATAGTTAGCACTGCTGTGGTGGAGAGTCCCAGCGCCGCTCCACCGGTAGGAGTGCTCAAAGCGAGGTCCACGGTTTCGTCCGGCTCGGCCAGTGCGTCGTTGAGAATCGGCACTGTGAAGGTCTTCGCCGACGACTCACCATTGGTCCAGGTCAACGTCCCTGCCACGCTCGTATAGTCCACGCCGTTTGACGCCGTACCGCCCGCGACCGTCGCATAAGAAACCTGCACCACGCCATTTGTGCCGCCTAACCGGTTCACGGTGAGTGTTGCTGTCAAGTTGCTTTCCGCCACGCGATAGGTCGGCGAACTAAACGCGAACATCCCACCGAGCAAACCAAAAACCGAAACTGAATTGGAACTACCTACAAATACCTTTCCATCTGCTACCACCTGTGCGGCAAACTTGACGCCGCTGCCGAGTTGATCCCGATTCCCCACCGCCTGGCCGCTATTGTAAAGTTCGGTCGTAAAATTCGTCGCATTGCAGGCAATTAACAATTGTGGTGTCCCCATCCGAAGCGCCCAAACAATCGCGCCGCTGGCCCCGTTGGCGGAGATGCTCGGGGTTGCGCCAGGAAAAAGAAAGGTGCGCGCCGTGTTGGTCAATACATCTGTCGTGGACAACAATCCGTTGGTTAGCGCGAAGGCTTTGAGGTTATCCCCTCGGCTTGCGTAATAAACCCGGCCATTAAAAAAAGTCGGCGTACCAAACGAGCTGCCGATTTTGTTCGCGATACTTTGCACCACAAAATCCACGGTGCTGGTCGAATTATAATGATTATTCCCCGTCGTAAATTGATCGCGATTCAACAGGTAAATTTTTCCTTCCTTGCCCGCGCCGACTAACAAATGCGGAAACGGTCCCGGCTGATCGGGTAGCAACAGCAATCCGCCCGAACCGAGATCCGTATCGTTGGCCTGCAGCGTGGCTTGGTTGTAAGGGGTGAAATAATCCGCCACCGCCAAACCGTTCGTCGTCGAAAGTTTTACGAAGCTATCGCCATATTCTGTTCCGCCGGAATTATTCGTCGCGTTAAAGATGCCATTGCCGACCTCAAATAATAGATTGGTATTTTCGTCCACAGACAAGCCACCTCCTGCCATCCAGATGCCGCCTTCGCCCGCGTTTGCGCCATAGGCGGCGACGGTGCTATTGGGGGTGGTGTTGAAAACGTAGTTCGTCAGTTGCACCAGATTAGTCGCGTTGTAGCCGATGATCCATCCGTGATACGGGTTGGTATCCGCATAGCCGGCATAGCTAAGATAGACGATCCCACCCGCCAAGGTCAGCGCACATCGTTGATTGTGCTGCTTCGCATTGAACGCGACCCGGCCATTCGTGCTATCCACACCTATCCCTAATACCGACGCTGCGACCACCACTGGACTGAAACTCCGCTGGGTGCCGTTGGTAATGTTCAACGCATGAAGCCGATGAAAATAGTTGGTGACACCGCTGCCCACTTCTCCGGTGAAAGCATCGACATAGAGCGTGCCAGAACTCAGATCAATCACGGGCGTGCCGGTTATTCCAACTTCGGGAACGATGTCGGTGAACGCGTTGTTGTTATAGCGCGTTCCAAAATTCTTGTTGGTATAGACGCCCGCGATTGTTGTCACCGCAGCCGGACCTAGATTCGTCTTCCAAATTAACCCACCCGAAGCGCCCGCGTTGTCTGCATCGAAGGCATAGACTGTGTTATGTTCCGTGGCGATTAGGAGGAGGTTGCGTGAACCGCGCCCCGGAATTTCCACCCCCGGCAGATACAATGGCTGTGCATAGACAAAGCCATCCACCGCGTAGGAAAAAAGTTTGCCGAACGTATTCGAGTTCACGTTCGATAGATTCAGGATGGTCTCGTTCGTATTTAAGCCGGAACGCCGATTATCATTGTGATAAGTCCAGACGCTTACTTGTCCCAGGGAGTTGAACGAAGAAAATGTCAGGAATGCCGTCAATACACTGCACAAAAGAGCTTTCACTTGTGAAGCTAACATAATCTTTGGTGAGGCAGATTCAATCCTTTCCTCCCACGAGTTTAATCAGTCGTTAGCCACGTGTTTCATTGGTGTCTATTTATTTTAAAAGATATAACACGATAGATTGAAATGGATTGCAGGCGTGAATAGCTTTCGGCACGAAAATTATGAATTATCAATTCAAACGGGTCGCCGTCGCTGCCAAATTTCTCTCAATTTACCTTTTGCTAGCCTTGGTATTGAGTGGTTGCAGAACTTACCGGGACAAAGCCTTAATCTCAGCGGGAACGCCTTCCGCTGTTCTTATCCATCAATCTCCAGCCCTAAGCGATTTCGTCATCGACAACATCAATGGCAACCCTCGACCGGCGGGTTTCATCTCACGCTACGAAATACCGGTTGGCCCGACCGCGGTGGTGGTGGGGCCCAATGAAGGATTGTATTTCGGAGACAAACTTAAAATTCAATTCGAAGCGAAAGCGGGCGGAGTTTATCGCGTGGATGCTAAAGTGAAGGTGTTTGGTGGTCGTTGGACGGCCTGGATCACGGATCAATCTACTGGAAAACGATTCATGGGTGAGCGCGTCGAACGCCCGAAGTAAAAACCTACCGCGATTCCTTTGCGGGGAAGATTAGCCGCTCAGTTGGTCTGTTTGGCGGGAATGCCTCGCAGCGCGTTTTCTCTACCAGAACGCGGAACCGCCAGCTTAAAGATCGCGTCCATCGAACCGGAGACGGCGGGGTAATGCAAACGCCAGTTCTGGCGCATCGAGTATTATTAAATGGGTGGGATGTGCAAAAGTCGCCACGTTATTGCGGGTGAACACGTGATGCTCGCCGTCTGCACAGAGGGAAGTTGAGCCGAATGACAATTTTTAGCTTCCCTGAACATTGAACCCGTCTCCACGAGCTTCCGGAGCTCCCGAACCAACTGCCGAACCCTTGGAACGGATTGCCGAAGCCCACGGACAAACCGCCGAAGCTCCCGAACGCATTGACGCATCTCACGGACAGACTTCCCGACGTGACGGACGGGTTGACCAAGCCCACGGACAAGCGGACGGAGTTCAAGAATGGGCTGACGCAAAACCTCCACAGCCGGATTTCGCTAAAAATGTCTGTCCGGACGCCTACAATTTAGAAGTTTAGCAGAAAATTGTTCGTGGAAATGCGAAACTGTTGCAGAAGACGCCAAACCCACCCAAGGAACCGTCGCGGCTGTTCAAGTTTGAAGCAATGCAGTCTATAGAAACGCATCGTGTCTCAGGGTTGACGCGATGGGTCGGGCACTAAATAGTCATTCGGCCATGCCGATACCCCAAACCACATCTGCCGTGAGCTTCGAGTGTTTTGTCAACGGGAAATGTTGGCGGGCTGGTCTTTTTGCATGGTTTGTCCTTCTTCATACCGCGCGCGCGGTCACGTACGAAATAGCCGATCCTGCGGAGTTCAGCCGAATCGTCGATACGAACGCGGTTCTCACCACCAATGCGACGATCAACACCTGGTTGGAAGGGCCGACCTGGATACCGAGTGGGGGCGGCTACCTCGTGTTCTGCGACCAGAACAACAACCGACTCAGAAAACTCGTCCCGCCGACCAGCGCCACGGATTTCTTTATCCCGCCCGTGAATACGTTGTTCAATGGCACCCTCCTGGATGCGCAGGAACGGTTGATTTGTGCGGAAGCCGGAAGCGCCGGGCTGAAGATTTCCATGCTCACCAACGGCGTTGTGACTCCGCTGGTGACCAACTGCAATGGATTGAAGTTTTACTCGCCGAACGACGTGGCCGTGAAATCCGACGGCACCATCTGGTTCACAGACCCCGGCTACAACGGCGGCGTTGGCTCGCCACCGCAGCCAGGATTTGCGGCAGGCTATTACGTCTATCAATTCCATTCCACCAATGGCAACGCCACCTGCCGGGCGGTCATCACCAACGGACTCGTTCGCCCGAACGGCCTTTGTTTCTCGCCAGATGAAACCAAACTTTACGTGGCTGACTCCGACAGCGGCCGGCATCGCATCCAGGTTTATTCCGTGACCGTCAGCAACATCCTGACGGGCGGCAACGTTTTCGCGAACATCACCAATGGGGTTCCCGATGGCATCAAGTGCGACGTGGATGGGCGTGTCTGGTCCAGTGGCGGCGACGGAGCATATATCTTTGCGGCTAACGACGGTCACCTCATTGGTAAAATAAAATTTCTGCGCATCGCCAACCTTTGTTTTGGCGGCCCGCAATACAAAACGCTCTACATGACCGGCCAGCCGCTGGTCACCTCCATGCCGGTGTTGGTGGCCGGAGCACCCTCATTGAAAAAGCTGCAAGCCACTTACAACAGCGGCCAACTGAATCTGTCCTGGCCCGTACCATCCACCGGTTTTGCGTTGCAGGAAAGCGCACAACTCACGCCAACGAACTCGTGGATCAACTCCTCGCTGCTGATCATCACCACCAACAGCCAAAAGACGGTAAACGTGGAGGCGACCAACACCGCAAAATTCTTTCGCTTGCGATTAAATTAACGCTTCCATTGAAACGAAGCTTGTCGAAGCGTTAACGCCGCGTTTCTGCGTCTCCGCCGCTTAAATCACGAAGCTATTTTCGTTAGTAAACCAGTTACGCTTCATTTCTTTACCGGCTCTACTTTATCCATAGCGAACTTGACCATCTCATCATATTTTTCGCGGCCTCCAAAATAATCATAGTTAATCTCGTCTCCCATCAGGGCAATCTGATCCCGCAAAACGTCCGCTTGCCGACACCAATAGGCGTAACGCGCGTAGTTATGTCTCCAGCTCACCGCTTTGGGATTTAGTTCAAAGAATCTTTCGAAAGACAGCTTGATGTCCGGCCAGACATCCGGTTCCAACCAATAGCTATCCGCGCGCACCACAGAATTCATATAACTGTAATGAGCATCGCTTAGAATCAGCGGAACCGTTCCGCCAAATTTATCCGAGGCCACACATTCACGACCAAAAGCAATCATGTCTTCTCTGGACCCATACCATTTCGGCAATAGAAAATTAAGCAGCTTGTCGCATGCATCATAATTATTGGGGTTCGCTTCCATCGCTTTTTCCCACCAATGCTTCATCTCCGGCAATCCTTTGCTCTGACCTGAAACCACCGTGATCATTTCTGCGGCCAGTCGCCCTTCTTTCGGGTCAACCTCCATTCCCTTCAGTAATGCTTTTTCCGCGAGTGCCAATCGCTCGTTGAACAACCCCCATTGTTCCTCCGTCACCTTGTCTCCATAGCCATGGCCGCGCCCTTTCCACGCGTAATTAATGTAAAACTTGCCTTGGAGCAAATAGGTTACGCCGGAGCGCGGCCAGTTCTTCATCAGCAACGCTTCCATCTGGTCGTAGGGATCTTTCTCACCCCATCGATCCACAATGACAAGATACTCACGTCCCGCTTCATCAATCTCGCCAACTGGAACGGAGGCATCCGACAGCACGGCAAGAAAATTTTGCGCGGCTCGATCTCGATAAGTAATGCCTTCATCTAGCCATGGTTGAACTTCGAGATAAGCGTTGATAGCACGGAGTGCTGCATAAAATTTTCTCAGAGGACTATACTTGCTCTGCTCCAACGCATCGGATGTCGCGGCATAGGCTTTAGCAACCTGAGTCGGAGTCATTCCGCTCATGTCAGTCCCAAAGCGGACGTGGAGATATTTTAACATGGGATCGTCGCAACCCAGTTCCAACGCGCGGCTGGTGAAGCTGTTCATTAAATCGGGAAAACCTTTTAGATTCGTCCCGTAAGAACGCACTTGTGCGAAAAACTTTAATGCATAATGCGCCTGTGAATCCCACTTTTTATTATGCGACCCAACCTTGTCGTAAGCGTCGTAAAGCGTCGCCATATTCCACTCGAGCCGCTTGTCGGCGATCTTCTTTTGTTCAACCGACATGTCCGGAAGAACGAGTTGGGTTTCAACCCGTTCAATTTTTTTCGCTTTCTCGTGGGTCGGTTTGCAGGAAGTCACTAGAAGAAGCGTGGCGAGGAAAAAACTGAACGAGCCGCCGCGAAAGGCCATATAAGATAGGGACATGGTTTCGAGCTTAAACTTATTGCGTCTGCGTAAAAGAGAAAAAACCAGAAGTGTTGAGCGCAGATGCGAATCAAGGGTTGTCTTGCTATTCCAAAGCGCATCGCCGAGTTTTTAGCGGCATCAATCGCAACATCCACTGTTTAATATCAGAATAAATAAAATGAGAAATAACACTCTCCTGTCATTGGTATTCGGGTTCTCGGCAGTGATTCACGGTTTGGCAGCGGATGTCGTCGGTCTGCAACAAGCCACCGCAACCTTCTCTCAAACGGGAGGTAATTTTTCTGTCACAACCGCTATCAACGGCTCGGCTGCTGATAACTTTGGCTGGGCGATTTTCCCGAACATAAGCGCACAAACTGCCGTCTTTGAAACTACCACGAATGTTGGGTTCGCAACGGGCAGCGTTTTATCGTTCACACTTGCCCAGGCCTACTCAAACCCCGGGCATACGCTAGGCCGCTTTCGCATCTCAGTAACCAAGGACGACCGCAGCACTTTTGCCGATGGCCTGGCGTCTGGTGGTGATATTACTGCCGCTTGGTTTGTTCTAGATCCTAACTCAATCCGTTCCGCAAACGGGACCACTTTGACGGAGTTAGCGGATCACTCCATTCTAGCGAGCGGGTCAACTCCGGCGACAGACACCTACACATTCACGGCTAGGACGACGCTGACTGGTATTACTGGAGTTCGTCTGGAAGCCCTGACGAACGCCAGTTTGCCCTTCGGCGGTCCCGGGCGATTTTCAGGAAATGGCAATTTTGTGCTTTCCGAGTTTGGAATGAGCATTAGCCCCGACGCGCTGACGTCCACCCTTGAAGTTTCGCAGGTGCGGCTTTGTTGGAATTCACAAAGCAACACGATGTATCAGGTCCAATTCCGCTCTGACGTGACCACGAACTTGTGGACAAACCTGGGTGCGTCTATCGTTGGTAACGGAACGGATAATTGCATCACCGACGAGGTGGTGGGGCCGCGCCGATTTTATCAGGTGGTTGTTTCACCCTAAGTAGAAGCCTTGCTCAACATTCAGTTGAGCACCTTGCTATCCTCATCGAACCACAATGAGCCAAGCTATCAACGAGACTGCGATTACCCGCTACATCACGGAAACGTTCTCCGGTGTCGAGACGGCTATCAACTTTGGCTACACCTTCTTTTTCTATGGCTCGAACCACAAGCTTCCCTTCGCGACTCTTGCTTCCTCTGACAACGATTATGACCGCGTCTCAAACCTGGATCGCCCGGGTGTGTTTCGGCTAAACCTCGGCGTTACAAAGCAGACCTTTCATTCCTTGTTTGGCGCAGACGGTATTACTCTTAGCGACTACGACTTTACTACCTTGGACAAGATTATGCCGCATCCTGTCTATGCTTCACGGTGGTTTGTCTGTGTGTTGAACCCCGGCGACGGCACGTTCCGAACCATTCGACCATTGTTGGCCGAGGCTTATGAAATTGCTTCTAGACGACAAGCCAAACGCGAGAAGGAATAGGAGCTAGATGAACGTTGAACCTAGCAAGCAGCTCGATAAACAAGACCATAGGTTACTAGCGCTTTGGGCAGCCGACTGTGCAGAGCATGTGCTTTCTTACTTTGAGGAAAACGAGCCGAAGGACGACCGGCCTCGCCAAGCGATTGAATCTGCTCGTGCCTGGGTGCGTGGAGAAATAGCCATGAGCAAGGCGCGTGTCGCCGCCTTCGCCGCCCACGCTGCAGCCCGCGACGCCGTTCATCCTGCGGCACGGCTTGCCTCCCGTGCTGCTGGTCATGCCGCTGCCACGGTGCACGTTGCTGGTCACGCCCGCCACGCCGCCAATTACGCGATCAAAGCCGTCATCGCTGCTGGAATGGATTCTACCACGGAACGGGATTGGCAAACACGTCACCTTCCGGAGCATCTTCAAAAAAATTTACCCTCGGTTTAACAAACTTTTTTCTTCACGCCTTCCACGAACTTCCCTACTGTCGCCGCTACCCAATCGCATTATGCAAAACCAACTCAAAGCCAAACTAGCGTTCTTCATGTTCCTGCAATATTTCATCTGGGGCTCATGGTACGTCAGCATGGCGACCTATCTCGACAAGACGCTCCATTTTGAAGGCGGACAAATTGGTCTGGCTTACGGCGCGTTTGCCATCGGTGCGATGATCTCGCCGTTTTTCGTTGGGCTGATTGCAGACCGCTATTTTGCTTCGGAAAAATTGCTGGCGTTCCTTGGCATTCTCGGCGGCGCGTTGATGTTCTCCATTCCGAAGTTGACGACGTTCAGTTCGTTTTACCCGATGTTGATTGTTTATTGTGCGACCTACGTGCCGACGTTGGCGCTGGGCAATTCCCTTTCACTGACCCATCTCTCTGATCCGAAGCGCGACTATCCGCAGGTCAAAACGCTTTCGGCAGTAGGTTGGATTGCGGGCGGGGTGACGTTGAGTCTTGTGTTCAAGGGCGAACAATCTGCGGTGCAATTTTATCTGGCTGGTTCGATTTCGATTTTGCTCGGACTATTCTCGCTGGCTTTGCCGCACACGCCACCGAAGAAGACGGGCAAAGATGTGCGTCTCAGTGAAATTCTCGGTCTCGATGCACTTGCGCTTTTGAAGAAACCGTCCTTCGCGATTTTCATTGCCTGCATGTTTCTCATCTGTGTGCCGCTCTACTTTTATTTCGTGAACATCAACACCTATGTGACCGAAATGGGCTGGCGATATACCGCGGCAAAACTTTCCATGGCACAGGTGTCAGACATTGTTTTCTTGCTCTTGTTGCCATTGATGTTGAAGAGCCTGGGTTACAAGAAAACGATTTTCATCGGGATCGTGGCATGGGCGGCGCGCTATTTTCTGCTCGCCGGAAGCGTGTCTGCTGGTTCGATGCAAACGATGGTGATCTTTGCCGCCGTTTTGTTGCATGGCGTTTGTTACGACTTTCTTTTTATTGCGGGACAACTTTACGTGGACGATGAAGCGAACGAACGGATGCGCGGCGCGGCGCAAGGTTTGATTGCTTTCATTCTGTGGGGCGTCGGTGCATTTGTCGGCAGTACCTTGGCCGGAAAATCGCAGGCGTTCCACAAGCTGACTCAACCAGTCGGTAATATTAACTACGACTGGCACGGCATTTGGATTTACCCGGCGTGGGGCGCCGTTGCGGTGTTGGCAATCTTCATGATTTTCTTCCGTGAACCGTCACGAAAAACGACGGCACCCGTCATGGCCGGGCGCAAAGAAGAGAATGTGGAAATGCCGTAAGCCGCACGGGGGGTTATTCATTTTCACCCGGCAACTTTTGCGCGGCTAATGCGTTAATCGCGTTGGCCGTCATGCGTTGCACCGTCCACTCGTCCATCGGTTTTGCGCCGAGTGAGCCGTAAAAATCGAGGGACGGTTTGTTCCAATCGAGCACGGAAAATTCCAGTCGGCCGCAATCGCGCTCCTTCGCCATGCGCGCCACAGAGATCATCAACGCTTTGCCGTAACCGCGTCTGCGAAATTCGGGGCGAACAAAAACATCCTCCAGATAAATTCCGGGCTTGCCGAGGAACGTGGAAAAATTGTGAAAGAAAACCGCGAACCCCACTTGCTCTTCGCCTTCACTCGCGAGCAGCACTTCAGCAGTTTTGCGTTCGGTAAAGAGATTGCGCCGCAATAATTCCTCCGTAGCCGTGACTTCGTGCGGCAGTTTTTCGTAGGCGGCAAGGTCTTTGATAAAGCGCAAGAGGAGGGGCAGGTCATCCTCCGTGGCGGCGCGAATCGAAAATTTTGGAATCATCAATGGCGAGGATGAAACAGGGAAAGGGAACCGGTATCCAAGCGGAAAATTAAACTCCGTGAACGGCACGGATCCAGCAAGCCCAAGAAAAGCGGCGGGTGGGTTCCCGCCGCGTGTATCTAGCTAATGTAGTTTATGCAGCAGTTTGTCCGCCTGCTGGAACAAACGATTGGGATGTTCCCGGTTCACTTCGAGGTCATTTTCTTTCCATTCCTCGAATCCACCATCCAGTTCCATCACTGGAAAACCTTTTCTGGCGAACTCGACGCAAGCGGCTGCGCCCAAGTGACAAACCGCCGTGTAACAATAAATCACGTTCGTTTTGTCCTTCGACAATCCTTTCACGCTGTCCCATTGCGCTTTTGGCAAGTTGACCGCTCCCGGGATATGTCCCTTGGTGAAGTCCTCCGCTTCTCGAACGTCGATAACGGTGATGTTTTCACCGGATTTGATGATTCGATCCAACTCCACCGGGCCGGTGGTAAAAGCCATTTTGTTTTCAAAATGTTCCAGAGCCCTTGCTGGGTCGGGTCTTTTCAAAGTTTGCATATTCCTAACGCCTCCTTTCCAAGCAAAAATGCTTTAATCAACCTAACACATTTAAACTGTTAGACATAATTCGTGACGCCACTGGCCGGAGTAACGTCACAAATCTTACAAGATTTCTGTATCGGAAATACATCCAACCAAGTGAAAAAGGTTCAGCCTTTCCACGATTCCGAACAGGGCTGAAATTTGGCACTAATTTTCAATGCCGAAAGCAATCCGCATAACACTGTCCAGCCTCGAAGATGCCAAACATCTCGATGCCATTTTTGCCATCATTGAAACGGAGCCGAGAAGGGCGAAGAAAGAACTTAATAAGCTCTTTCATAAAATCGTCCAGGCAAAGGCGCATGATCCGGTCACCAAGCACAAAATCCGGTGATAACTGTTCCTGCCGGTGTCAGGGTGCGAAACGACGATGGTTTTAGTGCACGGCCCGATTGCATTTTGGAAAGTAACCGCGAAATTATTTTATGCCGGAACACGACGTTCACAAATGGATGGAAAAAACCCGACATTTTCTTCGGCTCGATAAAATTCCACCGCTGCCAAGGAAAATTGTCGTCAGCGTCGTGGGCGGACTGCTCCTTCTCGCAGGGATTGTCATGATCGTAACGCCCGGTCCGGCGTTTATTTTAATTCCACTTGGCCTGCTATTGCTCGGGAGCGAATTCGCGTGGGCCGAAAAGTGCGCTCAGAAAGTCATCGATTTTCTGTATCGCCTTCGTGACAAGTGGCGAAAAAAACGTGCGCATTAATGCGGGACAACTGGAGGCCAAATGAAACCAAGACAAACTGCACCATGGAATAAATCCGCGCCCAAGCGGAGCCGCCACACCAAACTCACCGATCAAAGTAAAGCCGAAGCGAAAGCTGCAGCGAAACGCGCGGGACGACCTTATCCCACTTTGGTGGACAATATGAACGCAGCGAAAAAACAACGCGCGAGCAAATCGAGTCGTCCTGTTGTTAAGCCGAAGCGTTTCGCCAAGGCGCATCGCGTCGTCTCAAAAGAGAAACCAAAGAAATCATCAGGCAAAGATTAAAAAGGGCGTAAAACTGCCAGCGTGGTTGTTTTTGCGCAGAAATTGACGTGATTCATCATGCGGGGTCACGACGCCGAAATTTTTTCTCGTTGGATTTTGAATCCTTTGCACAGGGAAACTAGGCGCTGACCTTGATCTTTTCACCCGCGCAACAGGGGGTCTTGGCATGCGGACTGCCCTTCCATCTGGCGATGAAAAAAATGGTTAAATTTCGCCACGCACGAGATGGCGGCAGCGCGACGCTATGAAGCAACCTTGTTCCCAATGTCCCTTTAGAAAATTAAATTGTTCAACCGCCAATCACGTCCTGAATGAAGCGCTGGCCGAAGGCGCTTTGAGATGCGAACCGGCCGCGTGTTTTTTTGAGGCAGGCCAATGCCATGGCGCTTGGAGGTTTGCGGCTAACATTCAACGCAACGGACGCTATAAGTCAGTTTGCAAAAGCGAAAAGGAGTTCGTGGATCCGCGTCGCGGTCGCTTGGTACGGGTGAATTAATTTTTTGCGGGGCGCGCGCGGAAAAGGCGTTCGATCACTTCACGTTTCTTTGGTTCGGCTTCTAGAATGCGATGGGTGTAAATCATGACGCCATCGGCGGAGCGCAAACCATCGCTGACCGCTTTCTCCACATACTCCGGGGTTGTCGCGCCGAGACGGCTGTGGGCACTCGCGTAAATGTCCAAAATGATCGGCATTTTTGGACCAAAAATATCGCGCAGCTTTTTAATTTCGATCTCAACGTGATCGGGATTTTTCAAGTTGCCGCCGCTCGATTCATCGCGATACGGAAACAGAACCGCGTCGAGCAGCGGACCATAATTTTTCGCAAATATCGGCGTGATCGACTTGTAATAACAACACGGCACGAACGCGAGACGCGGGTTCACGTCGTGGGCGGCTTTCATCATTTTCGCCAGATATTCCGGCGTGAAGATTTTTAAGTTGTGCGTGAAATCATCAATGCTCCACGCGACCAGATTGGTTTCCTGCAAACTGAGTTTCGCAATCTCCGCGGCCCAACGCTCGTAATCGAGCCGAAACGGTTCGGAATACATCGTGGAGCGGGGCGGCGATTCGCTCGGCGGCATCAGCGTGATCCATACCTTGATATTTTTTTTGCGGGCGAGCGGGAGGAACGTTTTGATTTCATTCCATTCGTTCGAGGAGGAATGAATTGCCCAATGAAACGTGTTGGCGTGAAGCCTCTCCAAATCGCTTAACAAATTTTCTGTGGCGGGTTCGTTGTTAATCAAAGTGTAAGGCCGTCCATAAGTGCCGATGCAATTTTTGAAGGGCGCACGCCGGAGCGCGGCGCTGTCATCGGCAGCGTGAGTGACGAGGCAACCAAAAAGTGTGAAGCAGAAAATTAGATAGCGCATAATCGAGTGGACGTGGTTTTGTTCAAATTGGTTTCGAGTAAATATTTTCAAATACTTTTCCGTCTGGCTCACGATGC
>JBKJOZ010000188.1:0-9073 GCA_046595315.1 Limisphaerales bacterium | reverse complement strand
TTTCTGGTTGCCCACGTTTCAAATGATGCAAACCAACCGCAACGGAGTGTGTGCAAATCGTCCCCCATTCGCGCGATTGGCGGCAGTGACAAACGTTTTCGATGTCCACCGTGCTTTTGATAACGAGGCCAGCGCGGTAGGAAGTAGAACCTTCCTGAACGACGCCGCGCAGCATTGGCGGAGTCCAATTGGAACTGAGCACCGCGCCGGTTTGCAGCATGGCGCGCGCCTGTTTCATTGCTTCCCATCCGGCGATTTGCGCCAGAAAATTTTCAGTCAGTTCAATTTGGCTCATGCCGACAAGAGGAACGAATTATTGAAACCACGAATGGACACGAATCAACACGAATTTTTCAAAGAGAATTTAATTCAATGGAAAGCCCCGTCTGCATTCGTGTTGATTCGTGTCCATTCGTGGTTTTTAATTTTTTTCCCATTCTGCGATTGGGCTGTAACTTTAACACAGTTGCCGTGACCAGAAACGTTGTATATGTTGCGCCCTCTTTTTTAGAATCATGAACGAAACCGGGAAACAAATTAATAGTGACCTCGCCGAAAACGCCTCCACGCCATCGCCGGAGAATAATCCGGCAATTGAAAATATGACGCCGGAACAAATCACGGCGGTGCTGGCGCGTGCCGAAAAGGCGGATGAAAATTGGGACCGCTTGCTCCGGCAGACCGCCGATTTTGAAAATTTCAAAAAACGCGCCGCCCGCGAAAAGCAGGATGCCACCAAGTATGCGAATGAATCGTTGCTACAAAAACTAATTCCGGTGGTGGACAATTTTGAAGCGGCATTGGCAGCGGCCAGTGCGCCAAATGCCTCAGCGGATTCATTGCAAACCGGCGTGAACATGATTTACACCCAGCTCAAATCGGCTTTGGCCGACGCGGGTTTGGAAGAAATTGACGCTGCCAAACAGACCTTTGATCCGAATTTTCACGAAGCCGTTTCGCAGCAGGAAACGGCGGATATTCCCGAGGGACAAGTTCTCCAACAATTGCGCAAAGGTTATAAATTGCGCGACCGACTCATTCGGCCCGCCACGGTGATTGTCGCGAAAAAACCTGCCGGAAAATAATATGGCCAAACGCGATTACTACGAAGTGCTCGGCGTCGAGCGCAGTGCAGATGCTGACGAAATCAAAAAAGCCTATCGCAAATTGGCGTTGAAATTTCATCCGGACAAAAATCAGGGCGACAAAGCGGCGGAAGAAAGTTTCAAGGAACTCGGCGAAGCGTACGAAGCGGTCAGTGATCCCCAAACGCGCGCGGCTTACGATCAATATGGACACGCGGCCTTTGATCCACGGCGACGCGGCTTTGGTCACGGCGGCGGTTTCCATGATCCCTCCGATATTTTCCGCGAAGTCTTTGGTGGAAGCGGCGGTGGCGGCGGAAGTATTTTTGAAAATTTGTTTGGCGGCGAACGGCGTGATCCCAACGGCCCACAACGCGGCGCTGATTTGCGTTACGACATGGAAGTCAGTTTTGCGGAAGCGGCGCTCGGTTGCGAAAAAGAAATTTCCGTGACGAAGCCTGATGCTTGCGACGCGTGTCAAAGCACCGGCGCGGAAAAAGGTTCCACTACGAAACCGTGCGCCACTTGCGGCGGACAAGGACGCGTCGTTAATTCTCGTGGAATCTTTAGCATTCAACAGACCTGCCCGCGGTGCGAGGGACGCGGAAAAATCGTGGATAAACCCTGCAAAATTTGTCACGGCAGCGGACGGCGCGAGCGCACTTCCAAAATCAAGTTAAAGATTCCGGCGGGCGTGGATACCGGTTCGCGTTTGCGTTCATCGAGCAACGGTGAAGCGGGTACACGCGGTGGCCAAGCGGGAGATTTGTATGTCGTGTTGCATGTGAAGGCGCACGAAATTTTTGAGCGCGAAGGGGATGATTTGATTTGTGAAGTGCCGATCAGTTTCGTGCAAGCCGCCCTCGGTGCAGAAATCGAAGTGCCGACCTTGACCGGAACGGCGCAGATAAAAATTCCGCCGGGGACGCAGCCGTCCACCTTGTTTCGCCTCAAGGGAAAAGGAATTAAAAATGTGCAGGGCTATGGGATGGGAGATTTGCATGTTCGCGTGACGGTGGAAGTGCCGACTCATTTGAACAGCGCGCAACGGACGAAAATCCAGGAATTTTCTGATCTATGCGATTCCAATGTGAATCCGATCAGCAAAGGTTTTTTTGAGAAGGCAAAGAATTTGTTTCGGTAACCTTGCGCGTTTTTAAAATCTTCCGTTAGTTCATTCCATGCATCGGTTTTATTCACCAGCCAACCAATGTGCTGGAACCACGCTGACCCTGACCGACCGCGAAGCGCACCACGCTGCGCAAGTTTTGCGCGTTCGATCCGGTGAGCAGGTGGTAGTTCTCGATGGCGCCGGGCACGAATTTTTTTGCGAAGTTCAAGCCGTCGCGCGCAAAGCGGTTTTGCTCGCAGTGAAACAAAAAACAATTACTCCACCACTTTCCTCCAAAATCACTTTGCTCCAGGCGATTCCAAAAGGGAAAATTATCGAGTCGATCATTCAAAAAGCGACGGAGTTAGGTGTGGCGCGGATCGTGCCGATTTTGTCGGAACGGGTGACGACCCAACTCGATCCGGAAAGTTCTGCCGACAAACTCGATAAATGGCGCCTGACCGCGATCGAGGCTATCAAACAATGTGGGCAGCCGTGGTTGCCGCAGGTGGATGCACCGATCACGCCAAAAGATTTTTTGGCACGAGGGGAAAAATTTGAATTACCGCTCGTCGCTGCACTGCAAAATGACACCCGCCATCCGCGCGACTATTTTGATCAATTTTTTGCAGCACAGAGACGCCCCCCGCAATCCGTCTGTATTTGGATTGGGCCCGAGGGTGATTTTTCCCCGATAGAAATGAGCGCAATCAAATCGGCGGGCGTGCTTCCGATCACCCTTGGCCGACTGGTGCTGCGTTGCGAGACTGCCGCGATTTATTGCCTCTCCGTTTTGAATTACGAATTAGCCGGCCATCAAAGTTAGAGGCGCGCCAATGCGCCCCAGAATTATTTTCCGATCAGCTTTTGAAATTCTGGTGTGTTTCGTATCGGTTCCAGATTCGCATCGGTTTTCGCATGCGCCCTCAGGTCAGTTGCCTTGGGATCTTTCTTTAAACGCGCCGCGCTGAGATCGAACGCTTTTTGAAGAGCTTGAGTGGCGGTGATTTTCCCTTGCGCGGCCTGCAACCCGCCGAGGTTATACCACGTTTCCGCATTGTCAGGTGTCAGCGCGACGAGTTTTTGCACAGCCATTTCAGCGCGAGCGATCATGCCGAACTGCACATAAGCTTGAGCCACGCCCATGATGGCCTGCGAGTCGGAAGCCGGGTTCGCTAGAATCTGGTCGAGGGAGCGCATGGCTTCGTTGGTCTGCTTATTTTGCATCAATCGCATTGCTTCGCCGAAAGCAGATTGGGTTTGTTGTGCGCGACCCGCGGGGTTGCCCTTCTTCATGTTTTCAACCTGTGACAACAAATTGTCGATCGAAGCATTGAACGGATCGAGTTTTTTGCAGGTCTGGACAATGGCGATCGCGTCGTCAATCCGGCTCATTGAGAGGAGCAAATTAACGTAGCGATAAACGGCTTCCGGGCTGTAGGGACAATAAGCGAAGGCTTGTTTGAAGGTGAAATCCGCTTCCTTAATCATGCGTTGCTGTTCACCCGGAGATTTGGTGTTGCCCACGCGCCACGCGTAGATTCCACCAATTGAACTGCGCAGTTTGGAAAATGCCTTTTGCGCATTGTCGTCACGGACAAATTTGCGGTCTCCTTTGAAGCCTTCGTAATCGTGATGTAAATAGGTCCGTTCGGCAAAAGCGCAAACGTCTTTCACGGAGGTGTCGTAAGTAATCCAGTTGCCGATCAGCCGTTCGGAATATTTGCTCCAAAAAAGATGATCTTTATCCACCATTTCCTGAGTTAATTCGGGCAACGGCTGGCGATTGATTTTCATGATGATGCCAAACGGGCTCAGGTAGGAATACATCCAGTCGAGCGGAAAACTTTCTTCGACATAAAATTCGTGCTCCGGATTGGCGTCAAAAATCATCTTGGTCAAAATGCCGTTGATGCTCATGACGGCGACCTGGCCGGAAACTTGAACGCGGCCGTTATCCACGTGGAAATCTTCGCCGGGCTTCATTTGGCCTAATTGATAGCGGCGCTGGGCGTCTTCGAGATATTCGTTGAACCCGCGTTGCGAATCCTCTGGCGTCGGGGTTTTGATTTCTAAATCTGGATAAACCCCGCCTTTGCTTTTGGCAATTTCCTTGGAGTAAGCATCTTCCAAAAGAAGACGGTTCCAGCGAACGCGGGTGTGGCCTTGCGGATTTTCTTTGATGTAGCGCCGGGAATGATTGGAGAGCGTCACCTCTTTGAAACGCGTTTCGGAATAGAGCGGCTCATCGGAAACATTTTTTCCGCTGGCGGGCGTTGCTTCCACTTTTTCCGGCAAAGGCGGATGATCCAAAAGGGCGTCTAAATCTTTGGCGAGGGCGCGGCGCAGTTGTTTTTCGTCGTTGCCCGCCAGCAACGTTTGCGTTTCGGGTTTGAGGTTTTGGAAAACAAAGGCGGAAACGGGATCTTTGTGGTCGCGCAGTTTGCTCGCGAACATTTTCAAATCGACGAAATCGTTTTCCTGAAAATAGGAACTTCCGACGCGCCGTCTTTTCTCAACTTTGTCGCCGAACGACAGGAAAATTTTGTCGAGCCAATCCAAGGCTTTGGTTTTGAAAAAGTTCTGGAAAAACGGCGGATCGATTTGAGTGCTGCGATTGTAGTGCGCGCGGATGTAGCTCAAGTAAGTTCCGTCGGCCAAGGCGTTTTGCGTGATAATATAAACGTCGCGCCGGTCGTAATCTGGATCGAATTTCTTTTCGGGCGGAGTGAAACTTTCGCAGAAAATGGTGTAGGTCGGACAGAATCGGCCCGGGTCCGTTCCCCCGAACAAAACGGTGTCGCGCGCCATTTCCGGATAAATTTTATACGGCGGCGTGAACATGTCGTGACCAAACCAATAACCGAAACGATGGCCGCGTTGTTCGTTGTCGGCCCAGTGCGAGACGATGAGATGCGTCGGGGCGATGGCAAAAAGAATTAAAGCAATGCTCAGGACAAATCGGGTGCGTCCAATCACGACGACGAGCAAAAAGGCGAGCGTCAGACCGAGCAGGAAAATTCCAGGAAAAATATCGAGCGTATTTTGGCCATGTTGAATCGCCTGACCTAAACCGAAGAAAATAAGTTTGATGCCGGTCAGATCCGTCCGATTCGCGAAAATAGCGGTGACTTCATCAGTTAAAATGTAGAGCGCCATGGCGGAGGCGATGGCGGCGCCAGCGATTGCCCAGCGCCGATATTTTTCGTATTGAGTCAGGAGCAACGCACCAATGATGGCCAGTCCGTAGCCAAGGCTCATCGTCACCATGATGTAGGACGCGGTGAAAAATACTTTGGTGAGATCGCGGCTTTGCTTGTCGGTCGAGGGATTGAGCAAAACCATCAGGAGCAAGGCGAGGAATAACCAGATGGCGGCCAATCCAATGATCCAAGCGCGTTCGCGGTCTTGCATCCGGCGTAAAAAGAAAAATGGAACAAAGGCGACGAGAAGATAAACAGCGTTGAATTCTTCAGCCGCGCTTTCGGCATACATGACGACCTGATCTTTTAACCGTCCAAAATCGTCGGTCGGATGCGTCTTTTCGTATTGGCCGCGAGTAAAGGCATGCACAAACCCTTCGGCCGTGCGCGGATAACCCCAGTTCATCGGCGGATTCGTCATGGAGGCGAGCGGCATGTAAAAATAAAAGGCCGATCCTAAAATAAACAGGAGACCGGCGAACAAAGTCGTTTTGAATTCCGTTCCCAGCTTTTGAGTTTTAATCGTTAACCAGAGGCAACCCAGAATGGAACTCAGCCCAATTAAAAGGTAGATCGTGAAAAGTGGGTTCATTTTAGAGATCGTTTGCCCGGCCGCGTTTACGGCAGACACCGGATCGAACGAACTAATGCGGTGAGTGGCCTTGGCCCAAAGTCCGATGAAGAAGAAAACTGAATTCCATGCAAAAAGATCACGCCCGAGTTTGGGCTGCACGAGCATGACCAAAATCTCAATCCCCATCGCACCAACGATCAGGGTTTGATGGTTGGTAAAGCTGATTCCGAAAAGGAAAAATGCCCAATAAAGATAACGCCGCTGATGGGGGGCATACATCCAACGCAGCAGGAAACAGAGCACCATCGCGAAGGATAAAACGCCGAAGGTGTAAACCTCGACGATGACTGCCTGACTCCAGAAAAACCCGTTAAACCCGAAGGCGAGACCAGCCACAAAACCACAGACGAGGCAGAGCCAGTTTTCTTTTTTGCGGTCGATGTTTTTCAATTGGCCGATGCCTTCAAGGAGCATGCTGCTGCCGCGCGAAACCATTAGCGCAATCAAACCGCAGGAAAATGCGCCAGCGACGGCCGAGGAAAGCGCCACTCGATAAGCAATGTTGGAAACCGGCACGAGCACGGTGAAAAGCCACGAGTAAATCGTCCAAACGGGATAGCCGGGAGGATGCGGCACCCCGGCATAGAATGATCCAACGGCCAATTCGCCAGAGTCTTCCAGCGTCAAATCGGGCGCGAGCGTCAGGAAGTAACCGATGAAAACCAGCAAGGTGGTGAGGCCAAAACTCATCCAATCAATGCGTCGGAAGAGTGGCGGCACGGATAGAATTTCAGTCGGACCTTGTCTCATTGGGCCAGACGGATTTTTGGCTGGATTTTTTTTCCCTGAGGTTGGTTCCGGTGAATTCGGTTTATCTTGATTCATGTTAACGCGTTAAACTGTTTGTTTTCCCGACTGGCAAAGAGCCCATACTTGAACGGCTTTGCGCAAGGTTTGTCGATTCAAAACTGGCTGTGCGCCAGACGTTCTGTTCGAGATTCAGGTCGATTTTGCTCAAGGCAAAATCTCCTGGAGGCACACTGGAATTTGCCGAAGTCATGCCACTCATCGTAATGCTGGCGAAAAAAAGATTCGTGTCGGCACGGCCAAGAAAAGCCGGCGAATGCGGACGTCCACCCAGCACCACGAGCATGGTCAAGGCGCACACCGTGACCGGTGCCAGCCAGTTCCAAGAACGAACCAGCCGCTCGCTTTTCACGGGCACGGTTTCGCTGGGAAATAATTTTCCGCGCAGTTTAGGCGAAGGGCGACGCAGCGTCCATGAATGCAATCGCGTCTCCAGTTGAGTCGGTTCGTTCATAATTTTCTTCTTTCAAACAAATCCTGAGTTTTTGTAATCCGTAGCGATAACGCCCGGCGACGGTGTTGGGGGACAGCTCCAAAAGTTCGCTGATTTTCTCAAAGGTGTAGGCGTGCCAGATTTTTAACACAATCACTTCGCGCTGGTCTGTCGGCAATTCGGCAAGGCACCGCATCGCTTTGCGCTCGGTGTCCGTTTCGGTGGAACGCGATTCAAACCAGTGGCGCGATTCCAGTTCGCGAGTCAGCCGGCGCCAAAGGGTCCGGCGATAATTTAACGCGCGATTTCGAAAAGTTCGCAGGCAATAATGTGTCGGCTCATTTGGAGCGCCGTTCATTTTCAGCAGCGCGACAAACGTTTCCTGCAACACATCTTCGGCTTCGCTGTGGGAAAGACCCAACGCGCGGCCATACAAAATCAGCCCCGCCGCTTGCGTTTCATAAAGAGATTCGCACCAGTTAAAATTTGCTTCGTTCATCCCTGCAATTCACTGGATAGACACCTGAGTGAAGAAATTTGTATAAAATTTCTAAAAAAATTTGGCGTAGCTTGCTGGTGATGCGCCGTTATTCCCGCATATCGTCAGGTTTCAAACCGTTCTGCTGGCACCATTCCCGATAAGCAAACGGAGAAATTTCCGACGGCTTGATTTCGCTGCGACCACCCCAAAAAACGTTGGTGTAACTGATGGGAATTCCCACGCTTTTCAAATGCTCATCAATTGCGGCTTTGTGTTGGAGCACCACCGCCTTGTCCGTTCCGTGTGCTACGCCCATGATGTTGACGTTGCGAAATTCCGGCCCGCCTTCGCGCCAATAAGCGTGCGTCATGATGTGATGCCGCCCCACTTCCCTGCCCGTCTCAATTTCGCGTCCGGCTGGAATTGCCCAATGAAACAACGCATTGAACCGCGTCACTCGGTCTCCATCTTTCAACGTTTTGACATGTTCGAGAAAAGTCGAAAACCGTCCGATGATTTTTCGCTGATTCATGTCCTCAGCAATTTCGTAAAATTTTTGCAAAGGAACTCCGGCTTCATCCGCACGCGCCTGCCAGATATTTTCCGTTAATTCGGCTGCGGCAAATTCGCGTTTGAGTGCCGTCAAAATTTTCCATTCCAAATCGTTCAGCTTCACGACCTGCACTTCGGTCACTTCGGCGAGCGCCTCACTCTTGCTGCCCGGCTCCATGCCGCGACGGCGAATATGCCCGACGCCAAGGGCAAAAAGGCGTTTCGCTGGCATCAACCGAAAATGTTCCGCGCCAGTTTTGCGCGAGAGAAATTCGCAATGTTTGGTCATCGAATAACCCTGCGGCACTTTCAAAGTCGTCCAGAGTTTGTAGTTCGATCCAGGCGTCGCGGCATCGGTCGAGCGCGTCACGACGTGTCCGGAAAACGGGTCCTGCTCGAACATGAAATTAAACGCGGCATCGAGCTTTTCCTGCGGCACTTGCCACGCGACGAGCGAACCTTGTGCGAGGTTCGTCGCGAGCAAAGTTTGGCGAACGCGCCGGATCGTTCCCGCTTCGAGCATGGCTTGAATTCGCTCCACCACCACGGGCAACTCGACTTGGGATTGACGGGAAATTTCTCTGAGCGGATCACGCTGGAACCCTTGAATCTTGTCTTCGGAGATGGCGAGAATCTGCGCGTTGATGGGATCGCTAATTTCAAACGGCACGGTCGATAAATTCATTCGCGAAACTTTAGCATAAACTAATTGAGTGACAGCGAAATTTTTCGTTTACCGGCGAAACCAAAGAAAAAGCAATGCTGCC
>JBKJOZ010000151.1:0-8083 GCA_046595315.1 Limisphaerales bacterium | reverse complement strand
GAGGTAAGCCGTGGGGACGAGTTCGAGTAGCTTGGGCAAAAGGGTTTCGGCACCGGCGCGACGAATACCATGTCCCAACCAAATGACAGGTCTCTCCGCCGCAGATAAACTTTCGAGAATTGCTTTAACTTGTTCCGCCAATTCGCCGGGTGTGATGGTGTCTGACTTTTCCTTCGCCGGATCAAACTGGACTAATTCCGTTTCCTCCACATTGGAGGATTGAATGTTCATTGGAATATCGACCCAAACCGGTCCCGGTCGGCCAGTGGTAGCGATGTAATAAGCCTTCTCCAATTCAAACAGAACCAGCTTCGGGTCCATGACGCGCGGAGAATATTTGGTGACCTTGCTCACCATGAAGGTGCTGTCGTAACCCTGCACTCCATACATTCGCAACGGATTATCGGGTCGGATAAATTTAGAATTTTCATTGCCCGAAATCACGAGGCACGGAATGGAGTCGGCCCACGCGCTGACGACTCCCGTGATGCCATTGGTGGAGCCTGCGCCGGTGGTGAGGATCGAAGCGGTCACGATGCCCGAGGTTCGATAGTAGGTCTGCATCGCCATGCAACCGGCCTGCTCGTGATGCACACAAACCATCTCCAGCTTGGGGTTCTGATAAATGGAATCGAAGATGTGCGCATTGCCCGCACCTACGATTCCGAAGACATGCTTCATCCCTTTTGCCACGAGGAATTCCGCGACCAAATCACTTACTTTTCTTTTCACAATTTTATTTAGCCGTATGCCAGGCGATGGTTTTTTGGAGCGCTTCGGTCAGCGGGACGGTCACTTCCACACCGAGGTCGCGCCGGGCGGCGTCCACGTTCGGGACGAGGCGCGTCGTCTCGTGACCGGACTGGCCGACTTTGGTCAGGATTTCCGGCGTGGGGGTAAAATGTTGGCTGATCGTTTTCGCGAGCGACAACAGGTCGGTCGGATGCGGGCTGCCGATGTTGTAGGCCGCGCGCGGTTTGCCGTTGGCCAACGCCGCCAACACCCAGAAGGCGTAATCGCTGGCATACATCAAACTCCGCACGGTTGCGCCGTCGCCCATGATTTTCAACGCGGAACCGGTGAGGCTGTCGCGAATAAAATCGGTTACAGCCCAAGGAAGTTCGAGCGATTGATAAGGGCCGACAAACGCAAACGGTCGCACCGTGACGAGCGGTAGTTTGGATTCGCTCACGAACGAGGTGGCCATCGCTTCGGCAAATCGTTTGGACTCGGCATAGATGGCGTTGGCATTGTCGCACGCCATCCCGCTGACATATTTTTCGTCGATGCGCTCGACCTGCAAGGATTGCGGGCCATAGACGAGACCGGAACTGACGAGGACAATTTTCTTGAGATGTTCCAGCAGGTTCGCCGCGCGCAACATGCGGATGGCACCAAAGGCGTTGACCTCGCCCACCATCGTCGGGTTGGAGGCAAAGAGCCGACGGTCAGTCAAGGCAGCGGCGTGGATGACGTAATCGGTTTCACGCGGGAGTTCGGTCAGGTAACGGATGTCGCCTTCGAGAAAATGAAATTCTTTGCGTTTGCCCAGATGCGGGAGGCGTTCAACAAATTTTTGCGGAAAGCGGCTGAACACGGTGACCTGCGTGTTGAACTGGTGTTGGGTGTTCAGCGCGGCGATGAGTTCGAGCAGCCAGGTGCCGAGGAAGCCAGTCCCACCGGAAATGAAGAGGTGACTGTTGGCGAGCGGTTTGAGCTGGTTGAAGCCCTTGGCGATCACGGCTTCAGCATCTTGTCTAACTAGATCAATTCGGCTGGTCATAAATTTACGGAGTGCCTTTCGTGGACGACTTTTTCTGCGCGAGTTCGCTGGCCACTTCGAGGATCAAATCTTCCTGGCCACCGACCACTTTGCGTTTGCCGAGTTCAAAGAAAATATCGCGTGGATCGACGTTCAACTGTTTGCCGGCGCGGATGACCGGCTTGGCAAAACCAGAAAAAACTCCCGCTAATCCACTGACGATGGTGACGGCGTTTGATACGGGAAGATTTTCTGCGAAAAGTTCTGCCGCAAGTTCACCGGCATCGAGCACCTTGTATAAATCGGCATTGAATTCGTAACCGAGCCGTTGCATGGCGGCAACGAGCAGTTCCAACGGCGCGTTGCCAGCACCCGCGCCAAATCCGCGAGCTGTGCCATCGACGATCCGCGCGCCCGCTTCCAGTGCCGCGATGGAATTGGCAATGCTTAACCCGAGATTGTTGTGCGCATGAAACCCAACGGGGACATCGAGACCTTGCGCGAGTGCGGTGATTTTTTCGGTAACGTCGTGGGGAAATGAGGCTCCCGCAGAATCCATCAGCACGATGCCTTGCGCGCCGTAGGATTGCATTTTCTTGGCTTCTTCCAAAAGCACATCCTTGCTCGTCATGTGGATCATCATGAGGATGCCCCACGCTTCTTTGCCGACATTGCGAACGTAACTGATGTGGCGCTGGGTCAGATCGGCTTCGGTGCAATGGGAACCAACGCGAAACAAATCCACACCGAGATCAACGGCCCCGGCAATTTCGCGTTTGATGGTGGCGAACCCCGGCATGACATGAACGCTCAAGCGCGTCTTCTTCAAACAGGCGCGCGCGGTTTGCAACATCTGCTTTTCGGGAACCAAACTTAGCCCGACTTGCAACGACGATGCGCCCAGACCGTTGCCGTGTCCCACTTCGAGGTAATCGACCTTGGCCGCTTCCGCCGCGACGGCATACTTTTGAATCTGTTCGACGGAAATCTGATGGCTGCACGCGTGCGAGCCGTCGCGCAGGGTGGGGTCGGTGATAACAATGGTGGCGTTGTTCATGCGCTGGTTCCCTTGCTGGTCGCGCCTTTACCGTTGGCTTCTTTTTTTTGCGCGTACGCTTCGGCCATGGCGATGGCGGCGCAATTGATGATGTCCAAATTGCCCGCGTATTTTGGCAAATAATCGCCCACGCCTTCGACACGCACCATGACGGCGAGCCGACCGTTCTCCATCATCGGCTCCAGGATCATCTGGTAACCCGGCACGTATTGCTGGATTTTTTTGACAATCGCGCCGACGAATTCGCGGGTTTTCTCCAGATCGGGCCGGGCAATCTTTGCGAACACAGTGGTCTGCATATGGACGCACGGTTGCGCGGGGTTGAGATTCAAAATGGCTTTGGAAATGGAACAGTTGGAAAATTTCTGGATCGCTTCCTCGGTGGTGCCTAAATATTCGTCGAGGTTGATGCGGGTGGCGGGACCAGCGCTGCGCGAGGCGATGCTGGAAACGGTTTCCATGTATTCGATGTCTTTATTGGCTTGCGCGATGGCGTAGGCGATGGGGACGGAGGCCTGGCCACCGCAACTGACCATGTTCACATTTTCCGCCTGTAAACATTCGTCGAGATTCACGGCGGGTACGCACATTTTGCCGATCTTGGCGGGGGTCAAATCGATGGCGAGAAGGCCGAGGTCGCGAAAGACGACGGCATGTTTGACATGATCTTCGGCGGAGGTGGCGTCGAAAACCAAATCCAGTTCGTGGCGACGTTCAACCACGGCTTGAATGCTTTTGCTCGACACCGGCACGCCCAGTTGGTCGGCCTTCATCATCCCGGGAGAAGACAAATTTCGGCCCGCAAACAAGCGACACTCCAACCACGGCGAACGTAGGGCTTTCATCAGCAAATCCGTGCCGATGTTGCCCGTGCCGACGATGGCGATTTTGATCTTAGTTGGCATGCAGACGTGATCTATCGCGCACAAACTAATCGCGGGCAAAAGTCTAAGGAAGATTTTTTTCACTCGCGGCCTCATCGTTTTTCGTGACAACAAATTCCCCTGCCCTAAGATCCGTGGCAGAACATCTTGTATGAAAAGTAACGGGCGCAAACACGGGTTTACTTTGATCGAACTGCTGGTCGTCATCGCCATCATCGCAATTTTGGCCGCATTGCTTTTGCCCGCATTGAGTGCCGCCAAGGAAAAAGGGAAACGAATTCTCTGCCTGAATAACCTGAAGCAGATCTCGCTCGCCACGCTGCTCTACGCTGATGACGACGCGCGCCATCATGCGCCCAACACTCGCGATGCCGAGTGGGACTTTAATTTTCCGCTGCAATTCAGGACCGGTCATTTGTGGCCCTACTTGAAATCCGAGAAAATCTGGCTCTGTCCCAACGCGCTGCCCAGGAAAATAAACCCGCCACCCATGCCACGAACCAATTGGAACTATGTGTTCAACGCCCAACCGGTTTATTCGCAGACCGGCGGCGAAACGATGGATCCAGCGCGCGTGAAATATTCACCCAGCCGCGTCTTTTGGATTTTCGAACAGGCTCACGACGATTACTACGCGTTGGACAACACCGTGGTTCTGTTCAATTGGAATGTCGCCACTGGCAATTACGATCCGACGGATGATTCGATGGGCATCTACCACGCGAAAGGTGGAAATCTCGGCTACTACGATGGCCATGCAGAGTTCATGACCCGCGCAAAATATTTGAAGAAGGTCAGCACCCCTGAGGGCTACAAGGATTTAACGGGCGGTTACGTGGGATTAAAATGGTAATTCTAGCCATTCAAGGAATCGCGCGCTGCAAACGTTGCAGGTCGGCGCGGTCGTCGGGGTTGGCCGTCGGTTGGCCTTGATAGGAGAACACTTTTTTGTAACGCCATTTCCATTTCTCCGCATGGCCATCGGTGAAGGTCAGGTTGGCGCTGCGATTATGGCGGTCGGACGGAAAGTTGAGCCATTGGTTGTTCGGCGCGGGATACAATCCGAAAACACCGTCTTCAATGCAGAGTTCGTTTTCATCGAGAAAAACAAAAACGTTCGCGCTGGAATTGGTGAATTGCGAAAACTTTTTCACCGGATTGGGCCCGACGCCGTTGATGCCCGGGCGGCTGTTCAAATGGATGCTCATGGCGTAACTGCGCGTGGCCAACAAGTTCGTTCCCATGACCTTGGAGGTGTCGGTCGGGCAACGATAAACTTTAGCCGACGTCACGTTCGGAAACAGGGTGCCTCGCTCAATCGGCGCGGTCGTTCGATCGAGAATGGCGCAACCTTCCACCCACGAATTGGGCACGCTCTCAGAAAAGGCGCCGAGCAACGCGTAATGGTTCAGGGGAAAAACATCTTTGTTATCGCCCAGATACATCTGCCAAGCAGCCTGCAATTGTTTGAGATTGCTCAGGCAACTGATGCTTTGCGCTTGCGACTTGGCTTTGCTGAGCGCGGGCAAAAGCAGCGCGGCCAGAATAGCGATGATCGCAATGACGACAAGCAGCTCAATCAACGTGAACGCGTGGTGAAATTTCCTGCGACTGATGCGCTGTTCTAAAAAAATCATATTGCCCTGTCCTGTTGTTCCCGCTGGTCCTTATCTTTCGCAAATTCAAGCAGGGTTCAAGTCATCTCGATTCCATGCCGCAGTGCGCTCGATCGCTTGTGCCAGCGAAATCTCCGCGCGCAAATTTAATTCGTTCTCCGCGCGAGTCGTGTTCGGGACGTAACGCGACGCCGGTTTTCCGAGAACAGGCGATTGCGCGATGGAGATTTTCAGCTTGTGGCCAAAGGCCGCGTTGACGGTCGCGGCCACTTGCGCAATCGGCAAATCGCTCGGCGAACCCACGTTGTAAGGCCGCAGATTTTTTCCGCGCAACAAAATTGTCCAAAGCCAGATCGCTAAATCCGCCGCGTAAAGATACGAACGGAATGGGGTGCCATCGCCGTTGATTTGAATCGGCCCACCGCGCAATCCGTCACGAATAAAATTGCCGATGGCAAAGTGCGAATCGAGCGGGAGATACGGGCCAACAAACGCGAAACAGCGCGCAATTTTGGTTTCGAGTCCGTGTTGCTTTGCGTAATTCGCGCAGAGAAGTTCAGCGCGACGTTTGCCTTCGCCGTAAGCGGAATCGAGGGGGCTCGGCACGCCGGAAAAATCTTCGGGAAGATGGGTCACGTCAGACGGTTGCGGGCCGTAAACCGCACCGGAACTGGTCAGGAGAAATTTTTGCGCGCCACATTTCACCGCAAAATCCAGAACGTGCCGCGTGCCTTCCACAATCGTGTCGAGCATGAGGTTCGGATTTTCCTCGTTCAATTTCGCGCTCGCTTCGGTGGCGGCGTGGATGACGAACGCGAATTTCTCCGAGGAAAATTGAAAGTCGCGCACGTCCCCGATTTGAAAACGAATGGCGCGATTGGCCGCAAGGTGCGGCGCTTTGGTTTTGAAATTTTCTAAGTTGCGGGTGAGTGCGACGACTTCCGCATTCAGTTTTAGTTTCTCATTCGCCCACGCAAAACTTTCCAAAAGCCAGCAACCGAAAAATCCAGTGGCACCCGTGATAAAGATTTTTTGCCCGCGCACTTCGTCCCAAAGTCCCTCCGTGCGAGCGAGAATATGATCCAAATCTTCGACGAGTGGATTTGGCGTAGGCATCGCGAAAATTATTTTTTGCGGCAGAACTTTTGAATCGTCTCCGCCACGTATTCGAGCATCGCTTTGGTCAGGCCAGGATAAACGCCGATGAAAATAGCTTCATTCATCAAACGATCTGCGCCCTTTAAATCGCCGATGGTGCGGAGTGCTTCGGGATAATCTTTGCGCAATTGCACGAACGCCGGTTGGCGCACGAGATTGCCGCCGAACAACATGCGATTGCCAATCTTCGCGGCATCGAGCGCTTGGGCAAATTCACGTTTCTGGAATGGCGCGTGGGGTTTGACCAGCATCATGAAACCGAACCATGAACATTCGGTTTTGTGGCCGGAGTTGTCCCACGCAAAACTATTTTCTTTTGACCAACCGGTCGCGTGCGTGGGCAACGAGAACTCAAAAAACTCTTCGAGATCAGCGAGCGCGGTGCGGAGAAAATTCCAGTTGTCGATGCGCGCCTGAATGAACTGCGGCAATTTTTTTAATTGTTGCCGACCAATCGCGGCCTGCGGATCGAGCGGCTTCAAATTGTAGCCAAGATGGCTGTAAATATATTTGTGATCGTAACCTTTGGGAAGTTCGCCGAGTTGCCAATCGAAACGAATTCCGCAGGTGTTGTCCTTGCCACTGGCGCACCAACAGTCGCGACCCCAATCGCGAAAACTTTCCACCAAAACTTTCAGGCGCGGAGATTTGACGATGTTGACCGCGCCGCCCTCGCCCATGGTGAGATGATGCGGCGGATAAAAACTTTGCGTGGAAATGTCGCCGAACGTTCCAGTGAGTTTGTCGTCGTAACGACAGCCGAGCGCGTCGCAATTATCTTCGATGAGCCAGAGATTATGTTTCGCGCAAAACTCGGTGACGGCGGAAAGGTTGAATGGATTTCCCAAAGTGTGCGCCATCATCACGGCTTTGGTTTTTCCTTTGACGAACGCTTCTTCGAGAAAACGCATGTCGGCATTTCCAGTGAGCGGATCGTTGTCGATGAAAACTGGAACCGCTCCGTTTTGAATAATCGGCGCGACGGTCGTCGGGAATCCGCCAGCGACGGTGATGACTTCGTCGCCGCGTTTGATTTGTTTTTCTTTGAGCTTGTGTGAAGTGAGCGCGGCGAACGCGACGAGGTTCGCGGACGAACCGGAGTTGACGAGAATGGAATTTTTTACACCGAGAAATTGCGCGAGTTCTTTTTCAAACGCCTCGCCTTCCGGTCCGAGTGTCAGCCAGAAATCAAGTGTGGCGGAAATAGCAGCTTCCACTTCGTTTTCGTCAAAGACGCGACCTGCGTAGGGAACGGTGGTTTCACCCGGAATAAATTTTCGCGATGCGGAATCGGTTCCGTAGCCGGGATGATTGGCTTGATGAACGGATGCGGAATATTCGCGAGTGAGTCGCAAAATTTCAGCTTTGATTTCTGAGGGGGATTTGTGCATTGGCAAAAGTTCAAATTTTTTCAGCGCTTTTGCTGAACGGTGTGCCGCATTTGACTGGCATGAAAATGGTGGAGAAACGCTCGCCCTCACCTTTTATCCTCTCCCCCGGGGAGAGGAAATCATGGAAACCCGTTCTGGCTCTGGTAGGGCGCGTCACTCCTTGCGCGCCGTTGATTTTGCCACATTTCGGCGCGCACGGAGTGACGCGCCCTACC
>JBKJOZ010000323.1:0-8520 GCA_046595315.1 Limisphaerales bacterium | reverse complement strand
CGCCTTTGCCCGTATTATTTTGTTGGGGGCGAAGGGGATTCCGCGCGAGCAAATTTAGGCGGAGTGCTGGCCACCATCGTTCCAGCGGATAAAAAAATTGTGCATGGAATGCGCGATGCGGTTCTTGCGCCTTGCTCGGTTTAATTTCCGTCGGCGGTTTCGTGTCCGTCGCGAGATATTTCCTAACGCCGCCCGTCGTACCATGGACTACAAGCATCGCGATTCTTCATTGTGGCGGTCGGACGAAAAAATGCTTTCAGGAAAAACCGGCCGAGTTCACCGCGCCGATAAAGGTGAATTTTTCGATCTGAAGTCAGCAATGGATATCTGCTCACGATCACCACTTTCTTGTTTTGGCTGCGGGCAAATCGTTTCAGTTTTTTACTCAAGTCCAATTCTTCTCCCGTGAAAAACTCATTGCTGAATCCGCCCACTGCGCGAAACGCCGCAGCTTCGCAGAAAATGAACGAGCCCGCGACCCAATGCAGCACTCGACTAGTCGCGTTCCAAAATTGGGTTAGGACGCGCGCGGGAAAATTCGATGAATCCAGACGGACGGTGCTGCCACCGGCGATCGCCTTTCCAGACGCGATTACCCGGGCAACTTCGCTTAAAAGTTCGGCGCTCGGAAAAGAATCTGCATCAACAAACAAAATCCAGTCGCCCGTCGCAACCGCTGCTCCGCAATTCCGCGCGCGACCAATTTGGTTGATCGGCTCGAAGACGACTTTGGCCCCGGCAGTGCGGGCAAGCTCAGCGGTGCGGTCGGTCGAATTGTTATCGCAAACGATGATTTCAGTTTCCCAACCGAGACGCTGAAAGGAATTTGCAGCAGCGCCAATCGTCTGCAACGATTTGCCAATCAGTTTTTCTTCGTTAAATGCTGGAATGACGATGGAAATTTTCATTGGCTTCGAGCAGGGTAAATCAGCAAAAAAACTTTGCACAGTTTTCCCTTGATGATGGTCAGAGTTAATGGCGACATCAAAAAAATGGATTAGACTGAGTTGGAAACGCTCACAGCAATTTTAAAAAAACTATGGCAACAGCATCAACGACGGCCCCTCGGAAACAACGGCGAATCGGGCGAGTGATCGGAATTATTCTAACCCTTTTAATTTTGCCACTCGTTATCGGATATTTCGTGGCAACCAGCGCCACTTTTCTTAGGCGAGTGATTTTGCCAAAGGTCGGCGCTTCGATGAATTCCTCCATCACGGTCGCCGATGCTTCGATTAAACCTTTTTCGCAAGTTGTCCTGAAGCAACTCACCGTGACGCCGCACGGCAAAGAAACTTTGTTCAAAGCTGATGAAGTCCGGGCGCGCTACAGTTTGATGGACATCATCAAGGGAAAAATCACCGTGACCGAAGCAACCGTAATTGCGCCCGTCATTACCATTTTCGAATCGGCGGATGGCTCAAAAAATTCAGATCCAATCACGAAAAAAACCGACGCGGAACAAAAGAAGCCGGAGGAAAAATCTAAATCCAAAAAGTCGGTGAATTTGAATATTCAAAATGTTTCTCTGAAAAATGCGTTGGTTCAGCAGACGAAGAATCTTCCGGGCGGCGGGCGTGAAGTTACGGAGATTTCAAATCTGAGCGTTTCGATTGATCGATTGAGCAACGGGCATCCGGGAAAATTCAAGATGGATGCGGACGTTCGACTGGATCGCGTCCCGTCGGCGGGAACCACAAATGCCGCGCCCGGATCGCTGCGAGGAAAATTGGCGGGAGCAATTGATTACAAACTCACGGCGGATGTTTTGCCCGAATCGGCGAAGGGAAATTTGCGCTTCGACGTCTCGGAAGCCAAAGGCGACATGGCGGACCTCGCGCAGCTTGGCGCAACGCTGAACTGCGATTTAACGCCAAGCGATATTCGCGAACTGAGTCTGACTTTTTCGCAAGCGGGTCAGGCGTTGGGCGCGTTGCGGGCGAGCGGCCCATTTTCGTTCGCAAATCGTGAAGGCAAATTGAAAGTGGATCTCTCGTCCATTGATCGGCGCGTTTTGAACCTCGCGGGAGCGGCGTCTGGAATTGATTTTAATTCGACGTTGATCAATTCGACCAATGACATTGCCATTTCACAAAAAGGAAGTTTGATCTCCGTGAACGGCCAACTTAACGCCAACAAATTTAGCCTCACAAAAAAAGCGGAGAAAAAAACCACGCCGATGCTGGAGTTGCAGGCGGCCTATCAAATCAGTGTGGATCAATCCGCGAAGTCGGCGCTCATCCAAAAGTTCGATGTGAACGGCACGCAAAATAATCAGAAGATTTTAAGTGCCGCGCTTTCCAAACCGATGCCGATTTCCTGGGGCGGCACGAGCTCCGCACCGGAGAATGCGACGCTGCAACTGGCAATTACGGATTTGAATTTGGCCGACTGGAAAACTTTCGCTGGTGAGGTCTCGCCGTCTGGAAAACTGAATATGACGCTGAACGTAATTTCGCAACAAGCTGGCAAACAACTCGGCGTCGATGTTGTTTCCCACATTGATGCTTTGTCCGCAAAGTTTGGCAGCAATCAAATATCTAACGCGAATGTGGAGTTGAAAGTGAAAGCCGACATTGCGGATATGAAGAAAATTTCGCTGAGCAGTTATTCGGCGCAGCTTTCGCAAACCAGCGAATCGGCGCTGGGATTGAGCGGCTCAGGCGTGGTCGATTTGGAAAGCAAAGACGCGGATATCAAGGCGACGATGCAAGGCTCGCTCGCCGCGTTGCTGAAAATTATCGTGATGCCAGACTTCGCCGCTTCCGCAGGAACTTTGAAGTTTGACGGCCAAATTACGCAGCGCAAAGAGGCGAAAGTGGTGAAGGGAAATCTCGCGGTCGTCGATCTTTCGGGAACTTACGCTGGATCGCACCTGGATCGTTTTGGCGCGAACTTCGATGTCGATGTGGAAATGAATCAGGTTAATCTGCAGATTCGCAAAATGACCGGCGCATTGCAGCAAGCCGGACAAGCCGGTGGAGGATTCGATGTGAGCGGGAATTACAATTCTGACAAAAAGATTGGCGTCCTCGATTTGAAAATTACCGACATGAATCAAAATGCTTTGCGACCGTTCCTCGCGAAATCACTTGGCGAAAAACAATTGGTAACTATTTCCGTCAATGGAAATACCTCGGTGCGATTGCAGGAAAATGAATCGATTTTCAAAGGTAACATTGATGTTAAAAATTTAGTCGTTCGCGATCCGAAAAAAGCTAAAGCGGATGAACCTCTTTCCGCGCAACTCCAACTGGATGGCGCAAAGCGCAAAGAAATTTTTGATCTGAAACAATTTCAAGTGACGCTTTCGCCAACGCCACGCGCGAAAAACCTGCTGAACATCACCGGCCAGCTCGACATGTCGAAAACTAACGCGATCAAGGGCAAGTTGCTGGTGCAATCGGACGCGTTTGACGTCACCCCGTTTTACGATCTTTACGCCGCTCAACCCACCAACGCGCCCGGTGCTGCACCCGCGCAGCCATCTCCAGCGGATTTCAACAAGGAACCGGAAGCCATGAAACTTCCCGTCGAACAAATCTTGGCGGAAATCAACATCGGGCAATTTTATCTGCGCGAAATTGAAATTAAAGATTGGCGCGGCACGGCGAAAATTGAGGGCAGCCGCATCGTGCTGACTCCATTCCAAATGACGTTGAACGGCGCTCCCGTGAAAGTGAATGCAGACTTAAATTTAGGCGTAAAAGGTTACGCGTATGATTTATCGGCGTCGCTCGACGGCGTTCCACTCGAACCGTTGGCGAATTCGTTTATGCCAGATAAAAAGGGGGCGTATCAGGGAACGATTTTTGCAAATGCAAAATTTAAAGGCGAGGGAACGACGGGCGTGAACTTGAAAAAAACATTGAGCGGCCAAGCGAATTTAAATTTCACCAACGCAAATATAAAAATTGTGGGGCCGAAGTTTAAACGAATTTTGACCCCGATCGCCTTCGCTTTACAGATTCCGGAAATTGCGGAAACACCGATCAATTGGATTATGGCGAATCTTGAAATCGGCGATGGAAAAATAAATCTCCAGAATTTTTCGGCGGTAAGCGCGTCGTATCGCGGCACCGTGCAGGCGATTATTCCAATTGCCGATGTGTTGACGAACTCGCCGTTGAACAAAATTCCGGTCGGTTTTGAATTGCGCAAGACACTGGCAGATCGCGGTGGCAAACTAGGACTGGCCAGCGGCGAGGTTTCGGCAGATGGCCAATATGTAAAACTCCCGGGGATCGTTCGATTGGAAGGAACGCTGGGCGAGCCAAAATCCGAGCTTGATAAAAAAGGGTTGGCGACATTGGCCATTCGTGCGGGTGGCGGATTGATCGGCGGCGACGCTGGAAAAGCATTGAGAGGCCTAGGCGGAATTTTGGGCGGACAAGCCACGACAAATACAAATTCTCCCACTGTGACGACCAATCAATCTGCAACGAATCAGCCATTGAACCTCGACAACGTGCTCGACTTGTTTAAGAAGAAAAAGAAATAGTGCGGTGATTTTTGCTTCTCGAAATCAATTTAATTCAAATGCAAGCCGTCCTCACCTATCTCAATAAAAATAAATCGCGCTTCGTTTCTGAACTCTGTGATTACGTCCGGTTTCCGAGCGTGTCCGCACAACCGCAGCATCGCGGCGACATGACAAACTGCGCGAACTGGCTGGTCGATCACTGCCGCAAGATTGGATTGGAAACGCGTCTCGCGCAAACGCCCGGAAATCCGGTGGTCGTCGCCAAGACGCCACGAAAAAAGGGGACACGCAAACCGCATTACCTGGTTTACGGACATTACGATGTGCAACCGGCGGAGCCTTTTGAACTTTGGAAAACGCCGCCGTTCGAGCCGCGTATCGAGGGAAAATCACTTTTCGCCCGAGGCGCGAGTGACAATAAAGGACAAAACCTTGCGCACTTTAAAGCGGTTGAAGCGTATTTGAAAACGGGAACAGAATTGCCCTGCGATCTAACTTTCGTGATCGAAGGTGAAGAAGAAGTGGGCAGTAAAAACCTCGCGGAGTTCCTGCGCCAGAATAAGGCGGAATTGAAATGCGAAAGCGTGGTCGTGTCCGACACCGGAATGCCGGATAAAAAATTTCCGGCGTTGACGTATGCGTTGCGCGGAATCATCGCGGTGGAAATTATTTTGCACGGGCCGTCGCGCGATTTGCATTCGGGAATTTATGGCGGAACGGTCGATAATCCGGCGATGGCGCTGGCTCAACTTCTGGCGAAGTTACGCGACAAAAATGGGAAAATCGCGATTCCCGGTTTTTATGAAGGGGTTGCTCCTCTGACGAGTTATGAACGAAAGGAATTTTCCCGGATTCCGATGAGCGTGGCGGCGTATCAGAAATCGCTGGGAGTTTCAAAATTATTTGGCGAACGCGGCTTTACGCCATTCGAACAACGAGCCGCCCGGCCGACGATTGAAATCAATGGATTGACGAGCGGTTATCAAGGTGAAGGCAGCAAAACAATTGTGCCGGCGTGGGCGAAGGCGAAGTTGACGTTTCGACTCGTGCCAAATCAAGATCCAGCGCAGGTCCGGGCAGCGGTCGTGAAACATTTAAAAAAACTTTGTCCGGAGACGGTTCGGTTGGAATTGAAAACTGGCCACGGTGGAGAACCTTACATTGTCTCGCCAAAAAGTCCGCAGGCTCAAGCCGGTTTGCGGGCTTTGAAAGCTGCATTCGGTTATGAACCCATCTTGATGCGCGAAGGCGGGTCAATTCCGATTGTGACGGATTTTAGAAAAATTTTAGGTACAGATACGCTGTTGCTCGGGCTGGCTTTGCCAGATGACAACGCGCATTCGCCGAATGAAAAATTTGATTTGGATTGTTTCGCCAAAGGGATGCAAATGAGCGCGCATCTCTGGCAGGAATTGGTGAAGTAACCTTGCGCTCCGAATTGGAATTTTTTCGCAGCGAACTTGCGAAAATTGACCGCCGGTTAATTTTCTGGAATGGCTGAAAGTTCCTCAGCAGTCCACTGGGAGGAGTGATCTTTGATTTGATCCAAAATAGCTTTCGCTTGTTCTGGTTTCATGGGAGACGCGTTGTTGCCCCATTCTTTATTGCCGCGAATGTAAGTCACCACCGCTGCCAAATCTTCCGGAGACAATTGTAAATCCCGACCCATCGCAGGCATGGCCAGATTGTATTGCGCGCCTTTGACCGTAATCGGTCCGTTTAATCCAGAATAAACGATGCGAGTAATTCGGTTCGGGCCTGGAGCAAGAACCCATTCGGAACCGGCCAGAGGCGGTGCGATTCCGGCTGCTCCCATGCCAGAGGCTTGATGGCAGGCTACGCAAGCATTGTCGAAAATTTTCTTTCCCTTGGCGAATAGAATATCTCCAGCACCTTTCGGTTGCAGATCCTGAACCATTTTCCACGAAGCGTAGGGCTCGTAAACCTTGGAGTTAAAGCCACCCGCGTAACGATCCAGATAAAGTTGTCCGAGATAAAACAGAATTCCGACGAGCAAAAAAATCACGACCGGAACAGCCGCGAACCCAACCGAGGGTTCGGCTTCCTGATTTGTTGAAGTTGTTTTTGGTTCAAGATTCATTTCGCGGGTGAATTCGTGTTCGCCGGTGAATTGGTTGTGGCAGCCGGCGCGTTGGTCGCGGAAGGGGCATTCGTGGAAGTATCTACTTTGTTTGTGCTCGGCGTCAGCGAGGGCAATTCAAAAAGCGGCGTGGAGGATTGCAAACTTCTCAGATATTCAGCTAGGGCGACGGCGTCACGACGCGGCACAATTTCATAACCGGTTTCGGGCGCGAACCGAACCGGCAGTTTCAGAGCAGCAGGAGAAATTTTTCCACCAGTTTTCCGTTTCTCAAAAAGATACGAATAGGAGGGCATATTGGATTTCTCTCCTTCTGCCATTGTGCTTTGTGGGTTGTAAATATGGAGCAAAAGCCAATTTGCGTCCGGACGTCTGAGGCCAATGTTTGCCAGATCGGGACCGGTGCGTTGCGAACCGGCCATGACGGGCAAATCAAACAAATAATCTGCGGCGACGGTGCGACGCAAACCCCATCCCCGTTCGATGTCAGAAGCAAAACCGCTGGGGCCGATCTGCTGGCTGTGGCAATAGAAACAGCCGTTGGCGCGATAAATTTGCGCGCCTTGCTGAGCAACTCCGGAACGAGCCTGCGGATAAAGTTGGCCGGTTTTTTCGTTCGGCTCGGGAACTTGATTGCCCAATTGCAATTGCGGCGCGAGCACCAACCCGAGCCACGAAAGCGACATCGTAAAAAATATCCCGAGAAAAATCAGCGGGCCAAAATTCATGAGCGGGCCTCCGTGCTTTTGGTTCGCTTCGATTCGCAGCAGGCTCGGCAACTGCGGCCACAGAGCGAGAATAAATTAAAGACGAAACTCAGACCGGCGATGAGGATGAGCAGACTGCCAATGGTGCTGAAATGGAGAAAAGGCTGCGTTGCTTTAATGACGCTTGCAAAAACTGTTTGTGAATTCTTTAACTGTAGCCCTTGAACAACCCCGCCGAGCCCGAGACTGAATCCGTAAATACAAACGCCCAGAACAAAAATAATAAGGTGCGCGCGAATGGATTTTGTTGAAACGATTTCAAGTCCAAGCAAACGCGGTGCGATGTAATAAACCGCACCGAACATCACGCTCGCGAAAAAACCAAGCAGCGCGAAATGATTTTGGGCGGTGGTGAAATAGGTGAAATAAAGAATTTCATTGATCGAGCGTAATGGCAAAAGAATGTTCATCAGTTGCGCCAACAAAAAGCTAATCGCGCCAAAGACGATAAAGCCGAGAATGGGATTGGCTTTGGCGTTGGCAAAATTTCCGGCGAAGGTTCTGTGCAAATTTAGCGCAACGCAAATCAGTGGAAGAACCATCATCACAGCGGCAACATTGCTCAGCGCGGGAATCCAACTTGGCAATGGCGCGTTAATATTGATTCCGCCCCAGCCACCGAAAATCGCGATGCCCCAAAAAGCAAGAAGCGCGAGGTAATAGCTGTAGAGTGAACCCCCGGTAAGTTTTGGAAGGAAATAGAAAATTGCACCTAATCCAATTGCGGAAAGCCAGACGTTGAGGAGGTTGCTGGCATACCACGCACCGACGCACAATTGCACGACACCGCGCACCGGCGCAAAAACGAGCAACAGGTTCGCCGCCGAATAAATCCAGGCGAACCAAAAAAGCGCGGCGAGCAGGTACCATTGCGTCGGAAAAAGTTGTTGTTGTCGGCGGGAATGAAAGGTGAACACTGCCCAGATTCCGATGAGTGCGTAGGCAATAAATAAAATGACCGAGGCGTAGCGGGGGAATTCGAGCCACTCGAAACCGGTTGTGTCGCCCGCCAGAACTCCAACCACCCCAACGAGGACTCCGAGATTCCAGATTTTTGCGGCGAGCAAAAGAACTCCGGGGGCGGCCAGACGCGTGCGTCCCAATCGGCAAAAAAGCCAGAGGGTCACGCCGAATGCGGCGGGTGCGGCGAAACCGTAAACGAGCGAATC
>JBKJOZ010000038.1:0-12379 GCA_046595315.1 Limisphaerales bacterium | reverse complement strand
TGTCGAAGGCGCAGACGGCTCCGGACGCTCAACGCAAATCGCGCGGCTCGTCGAATGGTTGGAGGGCAGCGGACACGCCACCACGCAAGTCGGATTGTCGCGCTCGACGCTCGTCAGTGAAGAGCTGGATCAGGCGAAAAATGGAAATATTTTGAGCCACACCACGCTCAGTTTGTTTTATGCAACCGACTTTGCCGACCAGCTTGAAAACATTATTTTGCCGGCGTTGCGTTCCGGTTTTATGGTTTTGGCCGACCGCTACATTTACACGTTGATGGTGCGCGATTTGGTGCGAGGCATGGACGAATCGTGGTTGAAAAATCTTTACGGAATGGCGCTCGTGCCTGACGCCGTTTTTTATCTCAACGTCTCTCCGGAAGAATTAGTGCAACGCAATTTCTCAAAAAATCACACGCTTGATTTTTGGGAAAGCGGGATGGATCTCGGTCTTTCGCGCGACTTGTTTGACAGCTTCCTCCAATACCAGGGACTCGTTGGAAAACAATTTCTGCGGCTGCAATCCACCTACGGTTTTACGATTGTCGATGCGCATCGGTCCGTCGATGAAATCAACTTGGAATTGCAGAGAAAAATTTCGGCGGTCTTAACTGGAAAATAGCCATGCCAGAAACAGTCAAACCTGAATATTTGGTCGGCGTGGATTTTGGCGGGACCAAAATTCTCGCGGGCGTTTTTGACACTTCGCTCAATTGTCTCGGCAAAACCAAAGTCAGCACGAAAGCGGAGCGTGGACAGGAAGAAGTTATTGATCGAATCGCGCGGTGCATTCAGGACGCCGTGGACGAATGCGATTTGACCATGAAACAAATTCGCGGCGTCGGAATTGGTGCGCCGGGCGCGGTTAATCCTGAAACCGGCGAAGTCATTTTCGCGCCCAATTTGAAATGGGAAGACGTTCCATTGAAAAAAGAATTGGAAAAAAAACTCGGCGTTCCTGTCTTTCTCGAAAACGACGGCAACATTTGCACGCTGGGAATTTACGAGACCGAATTAAAATCCAAGCCGCGCAACGTCATTGGTATTTTTCTTGGAACCGGCGTCGGTGGCGGACTTATTCTCGAAGGTAAATTGTATTCCGGATTCAATCGAACCGCGGGAGAAATCGGCCACATGGTCATCGAAGTCGGCGGGCCGAAATGCGGTTGCGGAAACAAGGGCTGCTTCGAAGCGCTGGCCAGCCGCACCGCGATTTTTCGGCAAATTCAGGCGGCAGTCAAAGCCGGGCAAAAAACCATTTTGACTGAAATGTTGGGCGAAGATTTGAAGGATTTGCGCAGCGGAGATTTGCGGAAAGCCATTCGCAAAGGAGACAAGTTCACCGAGAAAATTATTGAAGACGCCGCCGAATACACCGGTGTTGCCGTCGCGAATTTGATAAACATTTTTAATCCAGAAGTCGTGGTGTTGGGCGGCGGTGTAATTGACGCACTCGAAGATGAAATGATGGCGATTATCGTCGAAACTGCCAAAGACTACGCCATGAGCGGCACGGCCAAAGGAATCGAAATCATCGCCACAAAAATCGGCGACGACGCGGGAATTTTGGGCGGCGCGGTTTTGGCGCGCAAAGAAACCAAATAGTTCTTCATCTCCGTGCATCCCCCATCCTCAGCAACTCGCCGCGCGGTCATCGATGTCGGGACGAATTCCATCAAATTGCTGGTGGCCGATTTAATCGGAGCTGAAGTAATTCCAGTTTGCGAGGAAAGCAAACAGACGCGGCTTGGCCGTGGATTTTACGAGACGCATTTACTCCAGGCGGACGCCATTACTGCTACCGCCGAAGCGGTGCAAAAGTTTTCGGAAAAAGCAAAATCGTTCGACTCAAAAAATATTCGGGTAATCGCCACCAGTGCGGCGCGCGATGCGTTGAACGCGAAAGATTTGCTGGAAGCAATCCAGTCCAGTTCCGGGTTGACCGTTGAAATAATTTCCGGCGAACAAGAGGCGGACTGGGTTTTTCACGGTGTCGCGAGTGATCCGAAATTGGCCGGAGCGCCACTGCTGATTATGGATGTCGGTGGTGGGAGCACAGAATTTATTTTGGGTGAAGGAGAGCGGCAATATTTCCGAAACAGTTTTTCTTTGGGGACGGTGCGGTTGCTTGAACAACTTCAACTCGGAGATCCCCCAGGTGCGGCGGAATTGGCGCAGTGTCGTCTTTGGTTAAGAAAATTTATTGCGAAGGAAATCCAGCCGAAGCTTCAGATCGCAATTCAAAACTGCGGTGGTGCCATTCAACTTGTGGGAACTGGCGGGACGACGACGATTCTCGCGCGAATGGAAAAGCAATTAACCGAATTTGATCGCGACCAGATTGAAGCGACGCGGCTGACCTTGGCGCAAGTGCGCGAGCATGTGGGCCGGCATTGGAATCTTTCGATGGAAGAACGGAAAAAAATGATCGGACTTCCACCAAAACGCGCGGATGTAATTTTGACCGGAATGGCCATTTACGAATCGGTCATGGAACAATTTGGGTTTGATGAATTACGCATCAGCACGCGCGGCCTTCGTTTTGCGGCAATTGGGGATAACGTCCCCACCTGAAGTTTGCGTTCTTCCAAGTTTTGACGGAATTCGGTCCATCATTTTAAAAATTATGAAAAATATCCTGCGTCGTTCCGTGATCGTTTCCACATTGATTTTGATGCTGGCGCTGCCGCTACACGCGCAAATGCCGGGAGGCGATTCCAGCCCGATGAACGCTGCGATGCTCAAAATGTTGGGCAAAAATACAAATTTCACGGCCGTGGCGGAGGTTAAAATGGCGGACAAAACGCAGGGCGATACCTCCGTAAATTTCGCGATCGCTTTGCTGGATGGAAAAATGCGCGCTGAAATGGACATGGCGAAGATGAAAAATAAAATGTTGGGGCCAGAAATGGTGGCTCAAATGAAACAAATGGGGATGGACAAAAATATTTACATCGTTCGCCCTGACAAAAAGGCGACCTATTTGATTTATCCGGGTTTGAAATCGTATGTTCAGATGCCCGTCTCTGAGGCGGATCAAAAGGCGATGGCGAAACAACCAAAGGTTGCGACGACGGTTCTCGGAAAAGAGGCCCTCGATGGGCATCCCTGCGTGAAAAACAAAGTGGTGGTGACGGATGAAAAAGGCGAAACGCAGGATGCAATCGTTTGGAATGCGACGGATATGAAGGATTTTCCGATTCAAATTCAAATGAAGGACGAGGAATCAACGGTGACAATGAAATTTAAGGAAGTGCAGTTCGCCAAACCCGACGCGAAGCAGTTTGAGCCGCCGACCGGTTTCGCAAAATATGACAACATGCAACAATTGCAGCAGGCGATCATGGAGAAGATGCTGAAGCAGCCGTAAATAAAAAAAGCGGGCATCTTGCGATGCCCGCTTCCACCCCAACAACCAAACCAATCAATCCACCGGTATCTGACTGGCCGGAAAAACCAATAACCGGCCAGCCTTTCTCGGAGAACTACCACCACTACATATTCTCTGACTGGTTTAGCGCGAAGTTGTTCAAAGATTTTTTCATCTTAGTTTTACCTCGCGAAAAATCATTTGGTGAGTGAGTTTTTAGCCAATGCGAATTGTAAATTTGAATCCGGATACGGGAATTGGGGCTAGCGCGTGGTTTGTTGATATTGAAGGTCACAAAGTTTTGCTGGATGCGGGAACGCATCCAAAACGCGAGGGGCGCGACAGTTTGCCGCTTTATTCGGCGATTGCTAACGAAGAACTGGACGCGATCGCGATCACGCATTGTCACCATGACCACGTCGGATCGCTGCCGGTGGCGCTGCGACATTTTCCCAAGGCGCACGTCGTAATGACGGAGTTGAGCTATTTCATCATCGAACGGGTGCTGCACAATTCCGTCAACGTCATGACGCGGCAGCGCGACGAAATGGGCATCAAAGAATATCCGCTTTACACCCACGACGAAGTGGACGACATCTCCGAACGTTTTCAATCGTTTAAATACAATCGCGAAATCGAATGGGCGTCTTATGAAAAAAACCGTCGTGGCATACTTTCGCCCAAGATGGAATTTTACGATGCAGGCCACGCGCTCGGTTCGGCGGGCGTGATGATTCGCGGGGATAAACAATCCGTTTTTTATACGGGCGACGTTTGTTTTCACGACCAAACGCTTTTGCGCGGCGCTCGTTTTTCAGATGTCAAAGCCGACGTGTTGATCATGGAAACGACGCGCGGAAATCGGCAGGTTCCAGCGGGATTCACTCGCGCTGCCGAAGCCGAACGCCTCGGGCAAGCGATCCAACGCGTGCTTGATCGCAAAGGTTCAGTATTGATCCCGACCTTCGCGCTGGGCCGGACGCAGGAAATCCTCGCGCAGCTCGCTTTGATGATGGAGGCAGGAAAATTGAAGTCCCAACCCATTTTCATCGGCGGACTCGGGCGCGTTTTCACGGAAATTTACGACTTGGAATCGCATCGGGTCAGTCGTTCCCATCAAAACCTCAAATTAACTCAGGCGCTCAACCTCGTCGTGCCAGAACGAAATCAAACCGAGCAAATGCGTTTGGGCGGCGGAAAACTTTTCGTCATCACCGCTGGGATGATGACCGAGCAAACTCCTGCGCACGGCCTCGCGCTTCGCATGGTTGAAGACGAAAATCAGGCGATTTTTTTTGTAGGTTATGCCGATCCAAGCACTCCAGGCGGACGTTTGAAAGCCGCGCAACAAGGCGAGAAATTCATGTTCAGCCCGAGCGGCGGCGAACTGACCAAACGCTGCGAAGTGCAGGATTTCGATCTAACCGCCCACGCGAACCGCGACGAACTTTTGGATTTTGTGGGCCAGGTTTCGCCCCACACCGTCTTGCTCGGCCACGGCGAAGAAGACGCGCGGCAATGGTTTGAACAACAAATCAAGTTGCGCTGGCCGAAAATCAAAGTCATCCAGCCGCAGGCTGGTTTGAGTGTGGAAGTCTAGCTGGGGGGAAATTAAAATTTTGTTTGGAAACGTTTGCCTCCAAGCAAAACTCCGCCGAGCAGCGTCATGAGCGCGGGTAAAATTAGCACTGGCTGGCGATTTTAGGTCAAGGCGGAATCGGCGAAGAGTCGTTTACGCATTTTTTCTCTCGAGCATATTATCAGATGGCCATCCTTGTTCAGCTTTCGATTTTTTTCTCATTGGCCAATTCAAATCGGTAAATGGTTTCCCGCTGGCCATCAACTTGAAAATGAAATCAACTCTCCGTTTCAGACTGTGGCCGGTGAATCCGAAAGCAAAATAATTGTCCTGAACTCGTCCGCTCGTTCGTTCTTATGATGGAACGGGCAAAATCATTTAAACAAAAATCAATATTATGAGCATACAAACTAACAACGGACACATGCTGATCTTTCGCGGAACTGACTGGTACAAAGGTCTTTCGCCTGAAGAAATGCAAAAAGTCGGCGAGCAATGGATGGCTTGGTTTACTCGATTGAAAGACGAGGGCGCCGCCATCGCCGGCAACCCGCTGGAAAAAGAAGGTAAGATTGTTTCTGGAAAAAATGCTCAAGTGACGGATGGCCCGTTCGCCGAATCCAAGGAAACGATTGGCGGATATTTTCTCCTTAAGGTGGGCACGCTCGACGAAGCGGTGGTGATCGCGCAGCAATGCCCCGGGCTGTCTTATGGTATTCGCGTGGAAGTCCGGCCCGTAGCGGGTGAATGTCCTTTGGTTGAAGAAATTCGCTCTGAAGCGCGGCTCGCCAGCGTTTGAAATCTTTTGACCAATAACGGAAGTAAAATGCAAAAAATTACTCCATTCCTGTGGTTCAACAAAAACGCGGAAGAAGCTGTAAAGTTCTACATCGGCATCTTCCCGAAATCGAAAGTCTTAAAAATCGCTCGTTACGGCGAAGAAGGCGAAAGGATTTCAGGCATGCCCAAAGGCTCGGTCATGACTATTGAGTTTGAATTGGACGGACAAAAATTTGTCGCGCTCAACGGCGGTCCGCATTTCAAGTTCACTGAAGCCATTTCGTTTGTCGTGAATTGCAAAGCGCAGGTGGAAGTGGACAACTATTGGAAGAAACTTTCGGTTGGCGGCAAAAAGGTGCAATGCGGCTGGCTCAAGGATAAATACGGCATGTCGTGGCAAATCGTCCCGACGATTTTGGGCGAACTGATGAGCGGCAAAGATTCCGCGAAGTCCCAACGCGTCATGAATGCCATGCTCAAGATGGTCAAGCTCGACATCAAAAAATTGCAGCAGGCGGCTGACAAAAAGTAAAATCCAGCGAACAAAAATCGAAATAGGAAAACTTGATGAGCAAAATAAGATTATTAGTCGGGACCAAGAAGGGCGCGTTTATTTTGAATTCGGATGGCGCGCGGAAGAATTGGGAAGTTAGCGGGCCGTTTTTCGCGGGCTGGGAAATGTATCATCTCAAAGGTTCGCCGGTGGAGCCGAATCGGATTTACGCGTCGCAAACGAGCGGTTGGTTCGGGCAAATCATCCAGCGTTCTGATGACGGCGGCAAAACTTGGCAAACGCCCGGAAGCAATCCCGCCGATTTGACGAGCACCGACGGAATGCCCAAAGCCGAGAGCAACAAGTTCGTTTACGACGGTGCGGTCGGCACTCACAAATGGTACGACGGCACTCAACATCCGTGGGAATTCAAACGCGTCTGGCATCTCGAACCGTCGCTCACCGATCCCGACACGGTTTTCGCTGGAGCGGAGGACGCGGCGCTTTTCAAATCGACGGATGGCGGAAAAAATTGGAAGGAACTTTCCGGCCTTCGCCACACAAAAGGTCAACTCTGGCAACCGGGCGCGGGCGGAATGTGTTTGCACACAATTTTACTCGATCCAAAAAATCCACAGAGAATTTTTATCGCAATTTCGGCGGCGGGCGCGTTTCGCACGGATGACGGCGGCAAAACCTGGAAGCCGATCAATCGCGGGTTGAAATCAAATTACGAATTGCCTGATCCGGATGCGGAAGTCGGCCATTGCGTGCATCGCATTGCCATGCATCCGGCGCGACCGGAAACGTTGTTCATGCAAAAACATTGGGATGTGATGCGCAGCGATGACGCGGGTGATTCCTGGCACGAAGTCAGCGGAAATTTGCCGAGCGATTTTGGTTTTCCGATTGATATTCACGCGCACGAGCCGGAAACAATTTACGTTGTTCCGATTAAAAGTGATTCCGAACATTTTCCGCCGGATGGAAAGTTGCGCGTGTATCGCAGTCGCACGGGCGGCAACGAATGGGAAGCGCTCACCAAAGGTTTGCCGCAAAAAGATTGTTACGTGAACGTGCTGCGCGACGCGATGTGCGTGGATCAACTCGATTCGTGCGGCATTTATTTTGGCACGACGGGCGGACAGGTTTATTGCTCGGCGGACAGTGGCGATTCGTGGGATTCGATCGTGCGCGATTTGCCAGCGGTGTTGTCGGTTGAAGTGCAAACGCTGCCATGATCCGCGTGGTGCTCCCATTTCATTTGCGCACCCTCGCGTGCGTGGACGGCGACGTGCAGATTGAAGTCGCAAGTCCGGTGACGGTTCGCGCCGTGCTCGACGCACTCGAAGCGCGTTACCCGATGTTGCGCGGAACCATGCGCGATCACGAAACGTTGAAGCGCCGACCATTCATCCGCTTTTTCGCGTGCAAAGAAGATTTGTCATTGGAGCCGCCCGAAACACTTTTGCCTGACGGAGTCATCAGCGGCATTGAACCGTTCCTAATTGTCGGCGCAATGGCGGGCGGCTGAACTCGTCGAAATTATAGATCAACACTCACTAAATTTTATGACCAAAAAACCTATGCTAAAAATTATCTTGATCGCGATTCCCATCATCATTGTTGGCTTTCTTATTGTTGTAGCCATGCAGCCGTCCGACTTCCGTATCACGCGTTCGGCGACTATCGCCGCGCCGCGCGAAGTGGTGTTTGCGCAAGTGAATGATCTCCACGCGTGGGACGCTTGGTCTCCGTGGGCCAAACTCGATCCTGAAGCAAAGAACAGCTTTGAGGGGCCGCCCAGCGGGGTCGGTGCCGCGATGTCATGGTCAGGCAACAATAAAGTTGGCGAAGGCCGCATGGCCATCACCGAAAGCCGTCTGCACGAGCTGATCCGATTCAAGCTCGATTTCCTAAAACCCTTCAAGGCGAGCAACACGGCGGAGTTCGGCTTCAAGCCTGAAGGCGACAAGACTTTGGTGTCATGGAGCATGTCGGGTAAAAATAATTTTATGTTCAAGGCGGTCGGTTTGTTTATGAATTGCGATAAGATGGTTGGCGACCAGTTTGAGCAAGGCTTGGCGAGTCTGAATTTGGCGGTACGAACGGCGGCGAAAAAATAAATTGCTGAAAAAGTCTAACTAAAGCTCAATCCACCTAAGCTATGAAAATCGCCGTGATTATTGTCCGCGTGTTGATGGGACTGATGTTTCTGTTCGCGTCTATTGTTGTCCTTTTCAAACTGGTGCCGCAACCGGAACTGAAAGGCGCGCAGAAAATTTTTATGGAGGGGCTGGCGGCGTCTGTTTATTTCCTGCCGCTATTGAAAATCACAGAACTCCTTTGCGGACTCGCTTTTCTTTCGGGGCGATTTGTTGCACTTGCCACCGTGGTTATCTTTCCCATTGTTTTGAACATTGCCCTCTACCACGCGTTTCTTGCTCCGGAAGGATTGCCGATGGGATTAATCCTTTTGTTGGCAAATTTATTTCTCGCGTATGCCTATCGAAAAAATTATTCAGGATTGTTGGCCGTGAAACCGGTCGTCTAAACAAATGCTTTTTCGGGAAGCGCTTCTTTCGATTTGAGCGAACAGTGGAGTTGGGTTAATAAGCCATCCGTGAGTCAACCGGGAACCAGCAACGGGGAGCCGCAAGAAATTTCCCAAGTGGTCGAACATCTTTTTCGTCACGAGGCGGGAAAAATGGTGGCCACGCTGACGAGGATTTTTGGGATTCAGCATCTCGCCTTATCCGAAGATGTGGTGCAAGAGACCCTAGTGCGGGCGTTGCAGACGTGGCCGTTTTACGGTGTGCCAAAAAATCCGGCGGCGTGGATCATGCGGGCTTCGCGCAATCTTGCGTTGGACACCGTTCGCCGCGAAAAACTCTTTCGCGACAAAGAGCCTGAAATTATCGCGACCCTTGAACAGTGGCCTGGCAGCGTAGTTGTCGGCGATGCGCCGCTGCTCGAATCTGAAATTCAAGACGACCGTTTACGAATGATGTTCGTCTGTTGCCATCCGCTCATCACGCAAGAAGACCAAGTGGCGCTGGCATTAAAAACACTTTGCGGTTTCAGTCCGGCGGAAATCGCGAAGGCGTTCCTGACCACCGAGGCGGCCGTTGCAAAACGACTCACGCGCGCGAAGCAAAAAATTCGCGACGCTCAGATACGGTTTGAGATTCCTGAAGGTGAGGAGCTGGCGCGGCGATTGGGTGCCGTTTTGCAATCTATCTACTTGTTATTTAATGAAGGCTACAAAGCATCCAGCGGCGAAAAACTCGTTCGCAAAGAAATCTGTCACGAGGCAATTCGCCTGGCCGGCTTGTTAGCGGAACATGCGGCGGGCAATCGACCCAAGACGCACGCGTTGCTGGCATTAATGTTATTGAACGCCGCGCGCATTCCGACACGAGTGGATGGCGAGGGTAACTTGCTTCGTCTCCAGGAGCAGGATCGAACGCACTGGGATCAGCCTATGATCGCGCGCGGGATGTTTCACTTCACTCAATCGGCGGCAGGCCGGGAACTCACGGAATATCACCTCCAAGCGGGCATCGCGGCCTGTCACTGCGCGGCGAAAAACTACGAGTCAACGGATTGGCAGCAAATTCTGTCGCTGTATGACCGCCTCGTCGAAACCGATGGCTCACCCATTATCGCTCTCAATCGCGCCATCGTGATCGCAAACCTTCGCGGTCCAAAAGCAGGGCTTGCCGCCGTCGCCGCCATTCAAGATTTGGAAAAATTAAATTCTTATTACCTGCTTTATGCCGTGCAGGGCGAATTCGAGTCGCGTCTGAATCATTCTCAAGCCGCCGCGGCTCACTTCCGAAAAGCGCTGCAACTGGCGGAAATCAAATCAGAGCAAGTCTTCCTCTCGAAACGACTCCAAGCTTGCGAAACTTAATTCGTTGATCACCCACACGGCCCCAATGGAGAATCCTTTAACGCGGTAAAAACCTATCGAAAGTAAGTTATTTTCCCATCGGCCAATTTGCTGCGACCAAGCCTTTGTAGCCGCCGATGAGCGACGCTACATTTTTGTAACCCATCTTCTTCGCCACATCCGCCGTCAGCACGGAACGATAACCGCCTCCGCAATACATGATAATTTCCGCATTCGTATCTGGAATGGTTTCCTCCAAATCACGTTCCAAAATTCCTTTGCCAAGATGAATCGCTTCGGCGGCATGGCCTTTTTTCCATTCGTTGTCCTCGCGCACATCGACGAAAATCGCTTTCGGATTTTGCGCGAGACGTGCACGGGCTTCTTCAATGGAAATTTCTTTCACGTGCGGGCGAGCTTCGTTGACGAGTTTGAGAAAACCGGGGGCGTGTAGCATGAGAAAACCATAATTCCTCACAAAGCCGGGTCAACGGGGAATTCCAAGTTTTAGACAGAATTAACAAAATTAACGGATTATTATCTCCGACGTTCCCGAGTTAATTCTGTCAATTTTGTTAATTTTGTCTAAAAAGCCGCAGTGAAAAACAACCCGAGCAACAGCGCCATTTCCGCAGGATTGCTCTTCGCCGTTTTTCTCTGGGGCGCGAGCAACGCCGTGACGAAATTACTCGTGAGCGCTTGGCCGCCGATTTTTGTCGGTTGCACGCGATTCATTTGCGCCGGGCTGATTCTGCTCGCGCTCTTCCGATGGACAAATATTTTCGGAACTCAAACTCGATTAGCCAAGGACTTGAAGTCGCAACTCTGGTGGCGCGGCGGACTTAATCTAGCCCTTTACATCATCGCGTTTAATTGGGCGTTGACGCTGACTTCCGTTTCCCACGTCGTGCTTTATCTCGGCGCGTCACCCGTGTGGGCGTTGTTGTGGGAAGGTAAACCGGAGAAAAATTGGAAAAGCTTTCAACGCTACTTTGCCGCCGTGCTGGCCGTTAGTGGAGTTCTGGTATTGTCCTGGCCTGCGTTGAAAAAAGGATCAAGCAGTTTGCTGGGTGAAATTCTCGCGCTGGCTTGCAGCGTCCTTTGGACAAATTACGGACGTCAATGCCGCGTCTTCGCCCAACAATTGTCTGGTGCGGAAATCTCAGCCCACACCTTTTGGCGAGCGGGCGTGTTGGCTGCGCCGTTTGCCATCTTTGAAATCACACTGAAACCGATAGTTTGGCGAACCGACCTCGTCCTTATCCAAACTTTTTGCGTTCTCGGCAGCGGCGTGATCGCGTTTGCGCTCTGGAACAATGCATTGCGCTATTGGAAAACGAGTCAGGTTTATCTGTTCAACAACTTGATTCCGCTTAGCTCGATGACTTGGGCCTACCTTCTTCTCGGCGAACAAATCACTAAGACATTTTGGATGGCAATGATCTTGATCGTCGCAGGCGTGTTGATTGGCCAAACGAATTGGGAGAAAATTTTTGGCAAACGTTGGTCGCCGGTGGAATGACGAACGAAATCGCGTAGCTTGGAAACCAATACTATGGACGTAAAAAATTTAAAGGAAGTTCTCGCCTTCACCACGAAGGACGGCTCCGAAATCCGCGAGTTGCTCGCATATCGAAATTCCGCGATTCGCAACCAAAGTCTGGCCGAAGCGCGCATTCCAATTGGTGGGAGCACGCTCGAACATTTTCATCCGCGCGCTGAAGAAATTTATTTTATCACGGACGGTTCTGGTAAAATGCGAATTGAAAACGAGACCCGCGACGTGAACATTGGCGACGCGATTGCCATTCCGCCCGGCGCAAAACACAAGATTTGGAACACGGGCAAAAATGTCTTAAGATTGTTGTGCTGTTGCGCGCCAGCTTACGAGGACGCGGATACGATTATTACGGAAACAGAAACGAATTCATGAAGCCGACGAACATTCGACTTTTCATAAAACCCTTTTGCGGTTGGTGTCACGAAGCCAAAGATTGGCTCGACGAACGCGAGATCAAATATGAGGAATTGGATGTCATCGCCAGCGGCGCGGCGCGCAAAGAAATGCACGAACTCACTGGTCAATCCAAAGCGCCGTGCATCGACGTCGATGGTGAAATTTTAGCTGACTTTGACACGGATCAAGTCGAGAAATTCTGGAAAAAATTTGAATGAGCTGCGCTGAAAGTCCTGAATTAAAATTGCGACCGCGTTTGCCGGAATGGCTGCGGCTGAAATTGCCGACGTCGAACACATTTGCCCACA
>JBKJOZ010000319.1:0-5258 GCA_046595315.1 Limisphaerales bacterium | reverse complement strand
ATGACGCGGATTTTTTCCTGATTGCCCGTCACGTTGGCGCGACCGCTGGCGTCGAGTAAAAATTTAGCGCGCAACGATTCGGTTTTGCCCGCTCCGTTTCGAGCTTCCACATTGACTCCATTTTGGTCGGAGGAAAATCGTGCAACAGTCCAGCCTTCACGAACTTCCGCGCCACTGGTCGCCGCGTGTTTGAGCAAAATATGATCGAACTTCGCGCGCTCCACCTGAAACGCCGCCGGTTCGCGCGTGAATTTTCCCAGTCGAAAAACCAATTTTATATTTTTCTGTCCGTTGCCCAAATGAAACTGCGCACCGGTTTTTTTTGGAAAATTTGCGGCTTCAAGCGCTGGTAAAACGCCCATCTCATCGAACAACCGCCGATTGTAGGGCAATAGAGATTCTCCAATGTGAAAGCGTGGGAAATGTTCTTTTTCCAAAACCAAAACACGTTTTCCAGCGCGCGCCAGAAATGTCGCTGCCGCGCTTCCGCCCGGCCCGCCACCAATGATCAACGCGTCGTAAAGAATATCCGCCATCGCTGGAATGAAACCGGAAAATTTACCATGCTGCGATGAAATTTTCCTTTTGCGCTTTGTTCGGTGCTTCTAGTTTTCACCAAGATGAAGTCACTCTCACCGCTCCTTATTGGACTGCTTTTGAGCGGCGTGATTTCAGCTGCTCTCTGCGAAGAAGTCGCTCAACCACTGAAAATTCCTGGGATTGAAAACGCCTTTCGCGTTACTGAAAAAATTTATTCTGGTTCGCAACCCGAAGGCGACGCCGCCTTCGCTGAATTAGAAAAGCTCGGCGTAAAAACCATCGTTAGCGTCGATGGCGTGAGGCCCGATCTCGCCGCAGCGCGCCAACACGGCTTGCATTACGTCCATTTACCATTTGGCTACGACGGCGTGCCGACCAATCGCGTGTCTGAACTTGCGAAACTTTCCCTGAACACAAACGGCTTAATTTTTGTGCATTGCCATCATGGCCAACATCGCGGACCAACTGCCGTCGCTGTGATGTGTCTTGCCAGTGAAACATGGCCGACCAATCGCGCCGAAGCGTGGTTGCGCCAAGCTGGAACCGCCGAGGATTATCCCGGACTTTATCGCGCCGTTCGCGAATTTAAAATGCCGACACCCGCTCAACTTTCCGCCGTGAAAAAATTACCCGAAGTTGCGCCAGCGGCGTCGCTGGTGGACGCGATGGTGACGATGGATGAACATTTTGAGCAGTTGAAAATATCGCAAAAAGCCGGTTGGAAAATACGACCTGAGATTTCGCCGTTAGAGGAAGCCACGCTGCTTTGGGAACAATTGCGCGAAATCGCGCGAACCGAAGACACTGCGGCGCGCCCTAAAGATTACCGCGCGAAACTGAAACAGGCAGAAAGCTCCTCAGAAAATCTGAGGCGAAATTTGAAAAAACCAATCGACGCTCTCGCGCTGGACGACGCCCTCCAACAAACCAGCCAATCGTGCGTCGCCTGCCACAAAAAATATCGCAATTAAGTCTGCGCCTGTTTTTTTTGCACCGCATCCGCGATGGTGTTGACGCTTTGTAGAATCGATTTGGCTGCTCCGGGATCCGGAATTTTCAACCCGAAATTTTTGTCGAGCGCGACGACGAGTTGCAGCGCATCCACCGAATCCAAACCCAAACTGCCGGGGCCAAAGAGCGGTTGGTCATCGCCGATTTGTTCAGCTGTGACTTGCAGCATGAGGTTTTCAACCATCAAAGTTTTTAGTTTCTGTTTCAGTGCGTTTGAATCGTCCATATTTTTAAAGTGCGCCCGCGCTACAAAATTGCGCGCCAATGGCTTGTTGATTGCAGCCGACGACGCTGACATTTGTCACGTCGTATTGTTTTTCGCGAATCGCATCAATCGCCACAACTGTTTGCCACGCTGCGGCAGCCATCAAGCCTTCTCCTAAAATCGCTTTGGGCGAAATGCGGTCGCCCTTCCAATTTGCCCACGTCTCGGTTTCCGCGCTGTCCATACGCAGCATTGCTTGCGTGCTGTCGCAAAGGAGTGATCGGGTCGAATCACTGTCCAGTTCGGCGCGCATTTTTTGCACAGCGCAACGACGACTCTGCGTTTTTAAAAATGGATGTGCGTCAGTTATTTTTGCAAGTTGCACTGAATTTTTTTCCGGCGGTTCCGCGCGCAAATAAATCGCCCCTGCACCATCGCTCAAAATAATTTTGCGTTGAAATCTTCGGAACGCATCAGCGGTCAACCAATCGGTTTCTTCCGCGCCAATGACGAGGCAGCCATCGACGCGATCGGCGAGCAACCAATTCGCGGCGAGCGCGACGCCCTGCAAAAATGTCCCGGGATCGCCGATGATCGTGTAGTTGATCGCAGTCGTCCCGAGCAGCGCGGCGAGGTGGCTGGCGGGCGCGTTGAAAACGGTTTCAGGGAAAACGAGCGGACTGGCGGTGACGGGATCTTGCAATGTCTCGTCGTAAAAACGGCGCGAATAATTGATGCAGCCAGACATGACGCATTGCACGATTCCGAGTCGTAATTTCCCCGTCGCGATCAAATTCGCGTCTTCGCCCAGCGCTTCCAATCCGGCGGCGACACCAAAATGCGTGATGGGGCTGGTGCGCCGCAATCGAGCGTGTGCCAGAAAAGCGGGGCGTGTCGGCGGCGGTGGAACCTGGCGGATTTGCAACGGCAATTCCCAACCGGGGCGCGGCAACGATTTTGTTTCGATAGATTTATTTTCGCGCAACGTTTTCCGTAAAGTTTCAACGCCCCAACCTGCGGGTGAAACTGCGCCAATGCCGTGGACGAAAATATTTTTCACGTCGTCCTCCTTAAAATTAAAGAAGCATTCGCGCCACCGAATCCGAACGAATTGGTCAACGCGTATTCAAGTTTGGCGGCAGTCGGCTTTTGCACGACTGGAAATTCGCATGCGGCGTCCGGTGTTCCCAGAATCGAGGGTGGAATAAATTGTTCGCGCAACGCCATGAGGCAAACAACGGCTTCGACCGCGCCCGCCGCACCGAGCAAATGGCCAATGCCAGATTTGGTGGAACTGACCGGTAAATTTTTCCGGTGTTCGCCCGCAAAACGATTGATGGCGGCGGCTTCGGCGCTGTCGTTCAACGGCGTGCCGGTGCCGTGCGCGTTGATGTAATTAATTTGTTCGGGACGCAGATTCGCACTTTGCGCTGCGGCATTCATTGAGGCCAAAGCGGCGTCGCCGTTCGGATGCGGTTGGGTCAAATGATGCGAGTCGGTGGCCGCGCCGTAACCGACAATTTCACCGAGAATTTCCGCGCCACGTTTTTCAGCGGATTCAAATGTTTCCAACGCCATCACGGCGGCGCCTTCGCCGAGCGCGAGACCATCGCGGTTTGCGTCAAAAGGACGGCAACTCGTCAGCGACAAAGCCTGGAGCGAATCGAAGCCGGAAAAAACCAATTGGCTGAGCGCGTCGTAACCGCCGGTGAGAACGCGCTCGGCTTGACCGGTGCGCAACAGTTCCCACGCGTGGCCAACGGCGTTTGCGCCGGAAGCACACGCATTTGCGATCAACGTAATTGGGCCGGAAAAACCGAAGGCGTCGGCGAGATCCAGTGGTTGGCGTTGCGCCTGGTAATGAACGACGCGCGCGGCTTGGCGATGATGAATTTTTGGCGCGCTCAACGCCTGTCGAAAATAATTTTCGCCCAAACTCATTCCGCCACTGGTGGTGCCGAGGACGATAGGCAAATTTTCTGACGCAGTCCACCCCGCCTGATGCCAAGCCTCGTGCGCCGCGAGCAAAAGAATTTTGGAAGCGCGATCCGCGCGAGACAAATCACGCGGGCTTAAAAAAGTCTTTGGAAATGAATCCGGCAAATCAACTTCAGCGGCGGTTTTCACCCGTTGGCGTGAGACATCAAATAAGGTGACGGGACGAAAGGCGGTTTTGCCGAGGCGAAAACTTTCGGCATTTTTCCCCCAACCAGAGCCGAACGCGGTGAAGATTCCAGCGCCCGTAATGGCGACGCGTTTTTGGACATTATTTTTGCCGTGGGGCGGAAACAGCACGGCTAAGTATGTAGGAAAGAAAGAGTCCGGGTAAGAGAATAAAACCGCCCATGGAGTTCAAGGAATTCCCTAGCTCAATGCAATAGGAGTGCCCGATATGCCTGCACACACACGTCGGTTTAACTAAATTTGTTACTGAGCGAAATCGTTCAGCAGCGGAAAAACTTATGTGGAACTATTTTGGAATCCCTGGGCGCTCCGTGGAAAACAGCGGTCTGGGTCTGGTGGCTGTTTCGGCAACGATGTGTCTTGTCGTCCTTGCGATCGGTTCGATCTATTTGATGATTGAATGATTTTCTAAATTGGCCGAGTGGTGAAAAGTGAGAGGAGTGGCTGAATTTCGAAGTCGAAGATTGCCGTAGCTGGGAGGGGACAACCCGCTCCCAGCAAACGGATGAATTACTTGGTGACGGCGTCTTTGGTTTTTTCGCCAGCATCTTTGAGGGCGTCGCCGGTTTTTTCGGCAGCGTTATCAATTTTTTCGCCCGCTTTTTCCATCGGACCTTTTTTGCAGCCAACGAGGACGGTTAGTCCGCCCAACAGAGCGGCAATAACGAGGATATTTTTCAATGATTTCATTTTATTATGTTTAGTTAAACTGTCGTGAACGCGGAAAAGAAAACTCATTCCGCTAAAATCTGCAATTATTCTTTGTGGGGCGCTAGCCATCAGTATAAGCGCTGAGCTTGTTTTTCCTCTTCGCTTGCCTACCTTCACCCGCTGTTAAATGAACCTATCGGTGTGTGGAACGCCGAATCAGTTTTTCGAAATGGAAACTCTTCGCCATCAACAAAACGGCAACATAAAATCAGTCGCCATTCTTGGTGGTGGTCCGGCAGCAAGCACATTGGCGATCTTGCTCGCGCGGGCTGGCGTCCGCGTCGCCATTTGGCACAAGCCCAAACGGGCGCCGATTATTGTCGGTGAATCACTCGTGCCGGCGATCATCCCAATGTTGCAGAAGCTCGGTGTCGAAAACGAAGTGAGCAGCTTCAGCACGCTCAAACCGGGGGCCACATTCAACTTGGCTGACGACCTAAATTTTTCCTTTTTCTTCAAAACTTTGGGAAACGCCACGGCAAACTATGCCTACAACGTTCCACGCGAGAAGTTTGACGACGCGTTACTGAACGCAGCGCGAAAAGCGGGTGCGAAAATTTTTGAATCCATCGCAAATGTGGAACGCATTGGCGAAACGAATCGGGTG
>JBKJOZ010000205.1:0-9888 GCA_046595315.1 Limisphaerales bacterium | reverse complement strand
TAGGGTGACGACAGAGGCGGATTGCTATTTCACGGAGGAAAAAATCCACTTCATCGTTTTTTCCGCCAGCTTGTCGAACGCAGTCACACACATCTCAAGGTGCTCTTCCTTGGTATCCTCGATTTTGTTGTGACTGATGCCGTGCAAACTTTGCACAAACATCATCACGGTAGGAACGCCAGCGCGTGCAACTTCGGCGGCGTCGTGTAACGGTCCACTCGGCAAGCGATAACTTTTCCCGCACGTTTCGCGAATCGATTCGTCACACAGCGCGATCAATTCATCGTTAAACGGTCGCGGGTCAATTTGCCAGAGACGTTCCCACGAAACTTCCACGTTGCCTTCACGCGCGAATTTTTCACTCGCGTCTTTTGCTTCGAGAAACATTTTTTCGAGCGCAGCTTTATCCAAGTGACGTTGGTCTAAAGTAATTCGACATTCCTCGACGACGCTGGTGACTATGCCGGGTTTGGTGATGCACGAGCCGATGGTGCAAACGCCGCCATTGCTGCGTTCGGCGATGCGATAAATTTCGGAACTCATTTTCGCGGCAGCGAGAAAGGCGTCTTTGCGCCGGTTCATCGGCGTGCTGCCAGAATGTGCGGCTTGCCCATGAAAGGTAATCGCGTGACGTTCAACGCCAAAAGTTCCCAGCACCGCGCCGAGTGGCAAATCGAGATCGAGCAACACTGGGCCTTGTTCGATGTGCAATTCCAGATACGCCGCGGCATTTTTAAGTTCTGCGCCGCTATCTTTTACGTGCTCAAAATTCACGCCGATATTTTTCAACGCGTCGGGCAATTTGATTCCGTCTTTATCGACCAGACCGCGCGCCTCGTTCATGTCGAGATTGCCGGAGCAGGCAGAAGAGCCAAACAAACTTTTGCCGAACCGCGCCCCTTCTTCGTCTGCCCAATCTACCAGGCGAATTGTGACGGGCGGTTTTCCTTCATATTGCGAATTGATTCGTCGCAAAATTTCCACGCCCACCACCACGTTGAGACAGCCATCGAGCCAGCCTCCGTTGGGCACGGAATCCATGTGACCGCCGATGAGTAACGATTTTTCCAATTCACCACGCAACGTCGCCCACAAATTTCCCGCCGCGTCGGTGTGAATTTCGACCGGGAGCGCTTCGAGTTTTTCACGCAACCATGCGCGCGTCTTCGACCACATCGGAGTGAAGGCGACACGTTGGGCGCCATTTTCGTCACCCGTGAGTGCGCGGAGTTCCTTGAGTTCAGCGACGGTGTGTTTGGGATTTAGGGCCGTGCTCATGGGTGAAATCATGACGAGAGAAAATTAATTTTCAATGCTCGGAATTCACTGCGGTTCCAGTACCGCATCCAGTGAAATCAATCGTTCCAGCACATCGAGCGGTCGGTAAAAATATTGCAGTTCCAATTCCCAACCGAAGCGCGAATCGGCGCGCACGAGACGAAACGCTTGCTCGGTCGCTTTCAGTTCTTCCGCCGCGAGGCGTTTCATTTCCGGGATGTTTCCCGCATCACGCGCTTTATAAAATTCCAAACCGTTCGCGTAAGCGCGCCAATGATAACCAACCATCCACGCCACGCCGAAATCGCGTTCGGCTGTTTTTCGACGTGTTCCACTTTTTAAAGTTATTTGGCTCAGATCTTTCAAGCCGTCATCCCAGCGGTCACACATGTGGTGCAAAAGTTTCGACATCAACTCCGGTGAAAATGGCGGCGACCAATTTATCCAATCGTCTTTGGGATTCAACAACGACGCATTGCCGAACGGTGGTGGGATATCTTTTCGATTCCAGGGCAGCGACGGCCCGTGCTGCAACGGCGGATTGTAATTTCCGAAAAATGGAAATTCTTCCGTGAACGCCTCGCTCAATTTTGTCCAACCGCGCACTGCGCTCTCGACGGAGTTTTCGCCGTAACGTTTGGCCGCAATCCGTCGCAACACGTCCGTTTCTGACAAGTTTGGATTCCAATTTTGAATCGCGAACGCCTCGGTGTTTGGCGATGGATAACTGCCAATCGTCCAACTGCACATTGCGCCGTTCACGCCGACGGCGCGCATGGCTTGCGCTTTGCGCGCGAGCAAATTTGGTACGGGAATAAACGGAACGGTTCCGCATTCCCACGTCGAGGAAAGTTGAATCTTCGCGAGAAAATCAAAATTGAATTTCCCGGCTTGTTGCGAGCGAGTTTTCGCGCGGGGCGACGGGCCGATATTGGAAATGGAATATTCTTCAACGTCCATCGCCACGCCGCCTCGTTCAATGTGTGTGCCGCGCTCGAAATCTGCCATCAAGCCGATACCTTTGGGCAATCTCTGGATAATTTGTTCCGGCATTTCTTCGCCGAGAACGGAATGCCAACTCCAATCCCAGACGATAAATTTTGCTTTTGGATCGGCTGCCCAGACGCCTTCGCTCATGCAACGAATTGATTCCGCGATGACTTCGGCAGAGCTGCGTTTCGAGCAGCGCGGACAAACTGTGTTGCGTGTGTGCGAATAACAGTTGGAAAGATTTTCGCTCGCGGTGATGACGAACACGCCGCCAAGTCCGGGGACTTCACGAAATAATTTTTCGCACGAACCGCGCAAATGTTTTTGCACCAGCTCGGTCGAAGTGCAAAGCGCGGAAGTGTTGCCTTCGGGTTGGCCTTTGACGTCGGGAAATTTTTCAAAGAACGGCATGAACTGCGCGCGCGGCTCGTTGAGATAAAGATAAACTTTCAAGCCGCGTTTGGCGGCGCGATTGACGAGTTCACGAAGTCGTTGCAAACGCGCTGAACTTCCGGCGCTCAACTCATCAAAGACGGGCGACGGAACCAAATCTTGCAACAGCACGTAAAGCCAGATGCCCTCGGCGTCCTGATGAAAAATTTCGTTGAGATAGCCGTCGGGAAATCCGTAGTCCAAATCGTGACCGAGCGGATCGGTGAGCAAAGAAAAATTCGATGAAACGTAGCGAGGATGGAACGAGGGCGAATTTGTTTCATTCACGGGCGACAGAAAAGGACCGCCGCGTTCCGCCATGCGCCGCTCCAATTCAACGAGTCCGCGCGAGAGGCCCACTTCCGTTCCGGACGCCAATGAAATCGAATCAGTCGTAATTTTCAGCGAGTAGGTTTCCGTGGCGGGGAATGTTGGATCGCGTGCGACTAAAATTCTTTTGTGAATAGAATTGAATGGATTCCAGCGCTTGAATTTTCCGGTGTGCTGGATTTGTTCGCAATAGTCCGTAAAATCTTTGGCGGCCGTATTCAGGACGGTTCCAGCGCTACTCGACAAATAGATTGTCTTAAACGAACGCAAATCCGCATCGCCCGGTTTAGGTCTGGTTCCGCGAATGAAATCGGCGGGATTATGGGCACGGCAAAGATCCGCCACAAACGCCAAACGAGGTTGCTCGGGCGTGTCCCTGACATTTTTGAGGTGCTGTCGCACGTGGTCGCCAAACCATTTCACGCGGGTTTTGGTTTGCGAGGTGGGTGGCTCGTATTTCAAAGCGGTCAAGCCAGGGGGCGGACTTGCCAGTAGTGCACGGAGAAAAATTTCCTTGGATAAAAAATCGTCAAATTGCGTTGGCGTGAAATCGAGCAATTTCTCGATTTGTTGGCGCGGGAAGAGAGGCCAATTGCGGCGCAAAATCAGTTCGGTATTGCGATGCATTTCCTCGAGGGTCGTCGGTTTTGCCTTCGTTAAGCCGAGTTCTTTGCCGGCTTTTTCAATCGTGGAAACATCGGATCCTAAAACGTGCGCGAGCCGTTCGTGCGGGACGATGTCCCAGTTGCGAAAAATGGCGGCATGGAGACGCGAGGGGAAATAATCGAGGTCCGGGCGAATTTCCTCGCCGAAAAGCCGCGGGGCAATCAGCGAAATCGCAACGATCAAAAGTCCAAACGACAGATTCACAGTGGGTTTGGTTAGCGAGCTGAAAATTATTTGTATTGGCATGGTGGATTTGCGCAAACCTGCCGAACGGGAAAAGAAATGGAAAGAGAATGTTAACGCGGGAAAATAAAGTAGCCATCGCATTCTTTTCGCAGTAAATATTTCCACACAGAACAAACCCAAGGACACTCCTTATGCCCACACTTGCCACAACGGTTGACGGTCTCAAACTTCCGAATCCATTTATCATCGGTTCAGGGCCGCCAGGAACGAATCTCAACGTCATCAGTAAAGCATTTAAAGAAGGGTGGGGCGCGGTCATCGCCAAGACCGTTTCGCTCGATGCTTCGAAGGTGATCAATGTCACGCCGCGTTACGGGAAACTCATGGCAGGCGATGGCAAGGAAGTGATCGGCTGGGAAAACATCGAATTGATTAGCGACCGACCGTTGAAAATTTGGGAGGAAGAATTTAAGAAGTGCAAACAGATGCATCCGGACGGCGTGTTGATCGCGTCGATCATGGAGGAACATAATAAGGATGCTTGGATTGAATTGGTCAAACGTTGCGAAGCGTCGGGCGTGGACGCATTTGAATTAAACTTCTCCTGCCCGCACGGTTTGCCTGAACGCAAAATGGGCGCGGCAATGGGCCAATGCCCGGAGATTCTCGAAGAAGTTTGCGGTTGGGTGAAAAGCGCGGCGACGAAGCCGTTCTGGGCAAAGATGACGCCGAATGTGACGCACATTGAAGATCCGAGTCGCGCGGCATTGCGTGGTGGGGCGACAGGTCTGGCGGCGATTAACACGATTCGCAGTGTTGTCGGAGTGAATTTGGATACGTTGCGGCCGGAACCGTCAGTGGAAGGTTACACGACGCCCGGTGGTTATTCATCCAAAGCGGTGAAGCCAATTGCGCTGCGCATGGTGATGGAAATTGCGACGATGATTCGCAAAGAATTTCCCGGACGCTCGCTCTCAGGCATCGGCGGAATCGAATCAGGCAACGATGCGGCGCAATTTATTTTGCTCGGCTCGGACACGGTGCAAGTTTGCACTGGCGTGATGAAGTTCGGCTACGAATGTGTGAAGCCGATGTGTGATGAACTTCTCGCGTTCATGGAAAAACATAAATTTGAAACGCTCGCTGATTTCAAAGGTAAGAGCCTCGATTATTTCACCACGCACGCCGACCTCGTCAAACGTCAGGGCGAACGCAAAGCCGCGCAAAAAGCCGCCGCTGCCGCACCACAAAAGAAAATGGTTCAAGCCGACGGCGAATGGAGTGGCGATGAATTTGTAAAACAATCGGACGCGCTTTCACGCGGATAACTTTTAAACCGCAGAGACGCTGAGGCGCGGAGTTAAAAATTCTTTCTCCGCGTCTCTGTGTCTCCGCGGTAAAACTTTTTATGACAAAAAATCTCGAACCTTGCCCGCTATTCATCAACGGCGAATGGCTTCATCCGAAACTAGCTGGCACACCCGTTTTCAATCCTTCAACCGGCGAAGTAATCGCCGAATGTCCCGTCGGTGGGATTACCGAAGTGAACGCCGCCGTCGATGCCGCGCACGCGGCGTTTCCTGCGTGGATGGAAACGCCACCCGTCGAACGCGCGCGAGTTCTTTTTAAATTCAAACATCTGCTCGATGAAAACTTTGAAGAATTGATTCGCCTCAACACGCGCGAACACGGCAAGACGCTCACGGAATCGCGCGGTGACGTGAAGCGCGGCATCGAAATGGTCGAGTTCGCCTGTGGAATTCCGTCGCTGTTGATGGGCGAAAGTTTGGAAAATGTCGCGCGCGGAATTGATTGCGACACGATTCGCCAGCCGCTCGGAGTTTGCGTCGGCATCACGCCGTTTAATTTTCCCGCGATGGTTCCGCTCTGGATGTATCCGACGGCGCTCGCTTGCGGAAATACGTTTGTGTTGAAGCCGAGCGAAAAAGTTCCGTTGACCGCGATCAAAATAATTCAACTTCTCGAAAAAGCCGGTTTGCCAAAAGGAGTGATGAACATCGTTCACGGCGGACGCGAAGTTGTGGACGCGCTCCTCACGCATCCGAAAGTGAAAGCGATTTCTTTCGTCGGTTCCACGCCGATTGCGAAACACGTTTTTGAAGTCGGCACGAAACACGGCAAACGCGTTCAGTCCAACGGTGGCGCGAAGAATTATGTTTTCCTGATGCCGGATGCGGACGTGGAAAATTCATCGCGCGGTCTCATCGAAGCTGCGTTCGGTTGCGCGGGCGAACGTTGCATGGCTGGCTCCACGGCGATTCTCGTTGGAGACGCTGTGAAAAATGTTTTGCCCGCCATCGTCGAAGCCACGCGCGCGATAAAAGTCGGCCCGACTGATCGCGAGAATCAACCCGGAATGGGACCCGTCATCACGCGCCAACATCGCGATCGCGTCGAACAACTCATTGAAGCTGGCGTGAAAGAAGGCGCGAAAATTTCCGTCGATGGACGTGGTGTAAAAAATTCTGATGCGCCGAACGGATTTTTTCTCGGTGCAACGATTCTAGACGAAGTGCAAACCAACATGACGATTGCGCGCGAAGAAATCTTCGGCCCCGTGCTAAATGTGATGCGCTTCGACGATTTGGATTCCGCGATTGAAACGGCAAACCGTTCGCCTTACGGAAATGGGGCGTCGATTTTCACGCGCTCAGGAAAAGCCGCGCGTGAATTCAAGCATCGCATCAAAGCCGGAATGGTTGGCATCAACATTGGCGTCCCCGCTTCCATGCCGTGGTTTCCATTCAATGGCTGGGACGATTCCTTTTTCGGAGATCTCCACATGCAAGGCAAAGAGGGCGTGCAATTTTTCACACAACTGAAAGTCACAACGAGCCGCTGGTTCAGCTACGGTGAGGGGGATATTTGGCACAAATAATTCGCGATATGTTCTTTTTTTCAAAAAGATCGCATCTCCAATATGAATCCACTGAGGAATGGATAAAAGCCGAAAAGATTCCGATTCCCGTTACAAAGGTCGAGGATGAGAAAACGCGGAACAAATATTTGTCTCAACATTCGGAGTTGCGACGGCATTTGTTTGAAAAACATTTGTACTCTTTGCCCTTAGAAGAACAGCAACTTTTAAAAGCGAAGAAGCATCCTTCTCAAAGTCACGCTTTTGCCGAAGCTGCCCAAAACTACCTGGTTGCGTTCAAAAAAGAGATGCCGATTTTAGATTGCGTGGAAAAAGTTGGGCTTGGTAATTATCACGGAGATCAATTTGTCATAGATGTTTTACTCAAGTCCGGAACAGACAGCGCTCAAGTCCGGAAACATTTTCCACAGTTTTATCGAGGATTTGAAGTTATGTTATTGGTGCCTAAAAAACCTAATTAACTCTTGTTCCTGGTTTTGATTTTTGTCTTTGAATTCTATCGGGTTCCTCGTCAACATCCGCCGCTCTGGATTCCGAATTCTGACTCCTGAATTCTGTCTCAAGATTCCTGAAATAAATGAAACGCACACATCACTGCAACGAGCTTCGTTCGGAACATGCCGGACAAACTGTCACTTTGGCCGGGTGGGTTCACTCGCGCCGCGATCTCGGCGGAGTTCTCTTTATCGATCTGCGCGACCGCGAAGGCCGCACGCAAACAGTTTTAGATCCGTCCGATTTGAGCAAAGAACTTTTTGAACAAGCTTCAAAACTTCACAGCGAATCCGTTATTTCGATCAGCGGAAAAGTGCGCGTTCGTCCCGCTGGAACTGAGAACATAAAGATTCCCACCGGCCAAATCGAAGTTCTCGTTAAAGAATTGACGGTTTTGAACAACGCCGATGTGCTGCCGTTTCCCGTCGATGATCCTGAACTCGCCAACAAAGTGAACGAGGAATTGCGCCTCAAATATCGCTATCTTGATTTGCGCCGTCCAGAGATGACACGGAATTTGCGCGTGCGCTCAAAGGTCGCCATCGCCACGCGTTCCTACATGGATGAACAGGGTTTTCTCGAAGTCGAAACGCCGACGCTTTTCAAATCCACTCCTGAAGGCGCACGCGAATTTCTCGTGCCGAACCGTCGCGATCCGGGAACGTTTTACGCGCTGCCGCAATCACCGCAACAGTTCAAACAAATCCTGATGGTCGCCGGTGTGGAAAAATATTTTCAACTCGCACGCTGCTATCGCGATGAAGATTTGCGCGCCGACCGTCAGCCGGAATTCACCCAAGTCGATATCGAAATGTCGTTCATCGAACGCGAAGATATTTACGCTCTTATCGAAGGTTTACTGAAACGCGTTTGGAAAACGGCTTTGAACATCGATGTGCCGACGCCGTTCAAACGTATTTCATTTGACGAAGCATTGAACCGTTTCGGCATCGACAAACCCGACACGCGCTTTGGCATGGAGTTAGTCGATTTCACGGAAGAATTTCGCGCCAGCACGTTCAAAGTTTTCTCCGGCACTATTGCCAATGGCGGCGTGGTCAAAGGGCTGAACGCCAAAGGACTTGCCGACGCCACGCAAGGCCAACTCGAAACCATGACCGAATACGCGAAAAGTTTTGGCGCGAAAGGTCTGGCTTACATCAAAGTCGAAAAAGGCGAATGGAAATCGCCCATTGTAAAATTTTTCAGCGACGCCGAAAAAGCCGCGCTCGTTTCAAAATTAAAAATCGAAGAAGGCGATTTGATTTTGTTCGCTGCCGATCAATGGCTCAACGCCTGCGAAATCCTCGGCAAAATCCGTCTCTACTGCGCCGACGTTTTGAAAGGGCAGGGGAAACTCACGACTGACGCGAACCGGTTTGATTTTCTTTGGGTGATCGAATTTCCGCTGCTTGGTTTCGACCGCGAACAGAATCGCTGGTATTCAAGCCATCATCCGTTCACCGCACCGGTGACTGAAGATATTCCGCTGTTGAAAACCGAACCGAAAAAAGTTCGCGGCCAACATTACGACATCGTTGTCAACGGGGTGGAACTCGGCGGCGGCTCAATTCGGATTCATCAACCCGATGTGCAAAAAACTATATTCGAAGAAATTCTCCAAATCCCGCCCGACCTCGTAAAAGCGCGTTTTGGTTACATGCTCGAGGCTTTTCGTTACGGCGCACCGCCGCACGGAGGCATTGCGCTTGGTTTCGATCGCTTGATTGCCATTCTCTGCGGAACTCAAAGCATCCGCGACGTTATCGCATTTCCCAAAACCGCCAAAGGCACCGATTTGATGACCGACTCGCCCGCAGCCGTTGAACCAAAACAACTCCGCGATTTGCACATCGAATTGAAAGTGGCGAAGAAGGATTCAGCGGTTTAATCAGTGTTGAATAAAATAGCTCAAGTTCTCTAACTCAATCGCGAGATTGACGTTGTTGACCGTCACATCTTCCGGGACGTCGAGAACGATGGGCGAAAAATTTAGTATTCCCGTGATGCCCAATCCGATGAGTGTGTTGGCGACTTCTTGAGCTTCAAAAGCTGGCACAGTGATGATTGCCATTTTCACGCCGCGTTTACTTTTCGCGATGACTTCAGCGAGTTTTTCCATGGGATAAATCGGTTGCGTGACGATTTTGTTCAATGCGCGGTCGAGCTTCACATCAAATGCGGCAATGACTTCAAACCCTTCCTGGCCAAATCCTCGATACGACAGCAGTGCGCGTCCGAGATTCCCGACGCCAATCAATACCACGGGCTGCAAACTATTTGTACCCAGTAAATCGGAAATCATTTTCGCAAGTTGCTCGACATCGTAGCCGAGGCCGCGCGTGCCGAATTGGCCGAAGTAGGTGAGGTCTTTGCGAAGCTGAGTGGATTTCACGCCCGCCGCTTTCGACAACGCTTCACTGGAAACCGTGCGAATGCCATTCGTTTTCAAACGATGCAAACAACGAAGATAAACCGAGAGACGATAAACCGCTTTGCGCGGGATTTCCTGGCGGGTTATTTTTTTCAAGCAACGCGAGGTTAAGAAAACATTTTCATCGAAGCAAGCGACTCAATCCACAAACATAAACTCGTTTGAGAGCAGCAAAACC
>JBKJOZ010000139.1:0-2934 GCA_046595315.1 Limisphaerales bacterium | reverse complement strand
GTCTGGTCCCACTTTCGCCATGAACCTCGTGAAATTTGTTTCAGGCAATTCATATTCAACGACCGAAGGCGCGTGCGTGCCAATGCCATTGGTGAAAATCCGATGATCCATTTTCAGCGGCGCGCCTTGAACATTTTTATTAATGCCCACTTCGCCAAAACCAGTGGTCGCGGATTTCCATTTTAGATCCGTCAATTTTAAAACCGAGCCATCCGCGCGAATCAACTTCGGCTCAATCCAATCCGCCCAATCGCAAAGATATCCATTGCCGCCATCACTCACGACCAGCCAAAGCGATTTCGCACCCGAAATATCGACATCAACCGGAACGCGCCCCGATTGCAAAATGCCACTTTTGAATTTCGGTTTTGTCTGATTTTCCGGAGACGCTGGGGGAACGCTTTGTTTCGCCGAAGAATCATTGACCGATTTAACCGCCACTTTTTTTTCGCCTTTGGGATCAAGATTTTGTTTTAAATCTTCTCCTGCGATTTTGGATTCAACGCCGTTCTTGGGAACCTTCGCCTTGGCAATCCACAAAATCGCATTCAGCACCGTCTTGCGGAAATTTTCATCGCCCCAATTGTCATGCATATGCCCGCCGGTAAAACCGAATCCACGTCCGCCATCTTTGCGTTCGCAAGCCCAGGCAACCGTTTGTGATTCGCCGCGTTTCACGGCCTCGCGCACGGCGGGATTTCCTTCATGCGTTCCGTCTTTGCGCTCCATCGTATCCGGCGTCGGCACCGCCGTCAGAATGGGCGTCACGCCTTGCATTTTGTCGGGAAAACGCATGTTAAAATACCATTCGTCTTTAATTTTAAACGGCTTCACTCCGCGCGTGATGGGATGTTTGGGCAACGCTTTAAAATCTGCATTCCAATGCGGATTGACCGACCGATTAATTTCAAACGCGCCGCCGATCCAATCGAGAAATTCCTCTTCGCCTTTTTCAATCGTCGGCTCAACCGCGTAATGCAAACAGGCGAGACCAACGCCTTTTTTCATGAGCGCATCGAGTTTTTGCAATCGGTCGGCTTGCAGCGCCGGGTGAGCTGCGCCGCCATCCATGTAGAGAACAATCGCATCCGCACCGTCGAAAATTTTATCGTCATCCGGCCAGCCATTTAATTGGACTTCAGTTTTCACGCCGCGAACTTCGTCCAGACATTTTTTCAAAAGCAAAACGCCCGCGTTGTGTTCATGATCCCCGGGACCGTGACTCGGTTTACCAGCAACGAGAATAATTTTTTTGTCAGCGGCAAAAGTCGGGAAAACCGGGGCGAAAAAAATGACGGCGACCAGAGTGAAAAATCGTTTTGCGTTCATGTGAGGAAAAGAGGTTAAAAAATTGAGTTGCTTTGGAAAAGCTTCGTTTTCAATCGCAAGTCAGAAAGCGATTTCCGGCCTCGCGAAATCCCCCTTCATCAACGTGGGTAAACGCCAAACGTGCGTTCCTTTTTGATCCGTGAAATAGAGATTTGACTCCGAGGGCGCACGGCCATTTCCATCCGCCCAGAATACATAAAAATCGGGATGCGCATTGAGAGGTCGACGTGCGTAGTTGTGATTGCGCGGACTATTGCGCGTCAGTTGTTTTTCGTGTTTCCAAGTCGCACCGGAATCAGAACTTGTCCACATGACCATCTCACCGCCCGGATTGTAGCGCTGCGGCCCCGGTTCAGTTGGAGCGATCAGTCGCCACTGATTTTTTTCGACATAAAGTGAGCCGTGATCGTAATTATTTAATGACGTGGTGACCTCGCGGAAATTCCATTCTTTACCAGTCCAACGCGCCGTTTTCCAAACACGAGGATTGTTCTCTGGCCCGGGCTCAAAACCTTTGCTCGTCAGAAATAAAATGATTGGGCGACCATTGGTATCAAAATTTAAATCCTTCAGATAAACCAACAAATCATCGGCTCGCGAATTATAAATCAGCGCAGGATTATTCGTGGTGTTCAGAGGTGTTTGAACAATTTTTCCATCCGCAGTCACCCAGGTTTTTCCAACGTCTCGCGTTTCCAGATAATAAAGATTGGCGCGACCATTCAATCCAAGCGGCTTCGGATGAAAATCAAACGCGGTGGCAAGTTTGTTTCCGTTCGGCCAACTGATTTGGTAATCGCCCATTTCAATTTTGGCGAGGCGCTCAGGCGCGTTCCAGCTCACGCCGTTGGAACTCGTCATCCAAAATAAATTTCGCCCTTCCGCATAACGTGTGTGCAAAAATAAAAAACCACGCTGCGGAAAAAACCACGGTTGCGTGTAGGAAAAATTCGTCGTGTCGATCAATTCAAACTCATCAATTGAAAACGGTTTTTTGCTGCGATGAATGTAGGAAGGTCGCGCCGTTCCGTGGGACGACGAGAAAATCCAAATGTAACCACTGTCGTCGATGCTCATCGTCGGATTGTCGTGAGCGTCGTCGGTTTTTTTATTCAGCAGAATGGTCGGTCGCGGAACTTTTCCAGTGCGGTGGTCGAAATACGAAACCATGTGGAGTAATTCCTGTTTGTCGGTCGCCGCACGTGCGGTCGTTCCGCCATAACAGAAAAATGTTTTATTCGCCGCCTTGGAATAAATGGCGATGGGCTCGTGCTGCTGCGGATACGTCGCCATGCCGCCGCTGTATTTGAATTTGTATTCGTCCTTCGTGGGCTGGTTCATGTACCAGACGCCCCGATAACCATCGTCTTTGCACTGGATGAACTCCGCCTTTTGCCCGAATGCGTTGGAAAGAAAAAATGAAAACAACGCCAGCGCGAGCCACATCGTCTCGCTGAATTTTTTCCGCGAAAATCTTCTCACGAATGTGAAAAGATTATTTCAACGTTTTGAGGCGAATATCTTTGAACTGCACCGTCATCGGCGGGCCAGCGTGAAGTTGCAAGGCGAGAACACCATTAGTCGCGCGCTTGGATTCACAGTTAT
>JBKJOZ010000284.1:0-12202 GCA_046595315.1 Limisphaerales bacterium | reverse complement strand
TGACAAATGAATTGGCAAAGGCAAAACCGGCTGGACTAATTTGAAATGAATTTAGAAGCTCCCGGTCGCATCCAAATTTTTATCAAATGAAAATCATTTTTCTGACATTCGCTTTCTGCGCCGCTTCAAATTTTTCGTTCGCTGCTGAAACGAACACGACGGCGAGCACCAACTCCCTTTTTCGCAAAGTAATTTTGGACGCGGACCGCGAGGTTAACGGAAAGCTCGAAGACACGTTGAAAGATCCGATGGAATTAGCCGTCGCCAAAGATGGACGCGTTTTTTACGCCGAGCGGGATGGCGTGGTGAAAGTATGGAATCCCAAAACGCAAAGCGTGGCGACGGTTGGAAAAGTGGAGGTTTTCACCGGACTGGAAGATGGATTGCTCGGCATCACGCTTGATCCGGATTTTCTGAAGAATGGTTGGATTTATCTTTATCACGCTTTGCCGGAAACGGGTTTGGATGCGAATGGGCAAAAGGCGGGAACGAATCGGCTTTCGCGTTACACGCTCAAAGGAGACTCGCTTGATTTGTTCTCGGAAAAAAAGTTACTCGATGTTGGCACCCAGCGCGAACAATGCTGTCATGCGGGCGGCTCGTTGTCGTTTGATCGCGACGGAAATCTTTATTTGTCGGCTGGCGATAACACGAATCCGTTTGAATCGGATGGCTTTTCGCCGAGCGACGAACGTCCGGGTCGCAGCGCATGGGACGCACAAAAGTCTGCGGCCAACTCGAATGATTTGCGCGGGAAAATCATGCGCATTCACCCGGAAAAAGATGGGAGCTACACGATTCCAAAAGGAAATTTGTTCAAACCAGGCACGGCGAAAACGCGGCCGGAAATTTACGTGATGGGGAATCGTAATCCGTTCCGTATCTCGCTCGATCCGAAAACAGGATTTCTTTATTGGGGCGAAGTGGGGCCGGACTCCGGTGTTTTCAGCGAGACGCGCGGGCCGGCGGGATTTGACGAAATCAATCAGGCGCGCGTCGCTGGAAATTTCGGCTGGCCTTATTTCGTGGGCGACAGCAAAGCCTATTGGCACTGGGATTTCGCCGCGAAAACCAACACATTTAAGTACGATGCGTCCAAGCCGGTCAACACGTCGCCGAACAACACGGGTATTCAAGAATTGCCGACGGCGCAACCGGCTTTGATTTTTTATCCGAGCGGCGCTTCGACCCGGTTTCCCGTGGTGAAAAGTGGCGGACGAACCGCGATGGCGGGGCCGGTTTATTATTTTTCGCCCAAATTAAAATCATCCACCAAGTTGCCGGAAAGTTTTGACCACACGCTGTTCATTTACGAATGGTCGCGTAGTTGGATCATCGCGGTGCATTTGGATAAGGATGAAAAAATTGTGAAGATGGAACCGTTTTGCGCGGATTTGGATTTTAAGCGTCCGATGGATATGGAACTTGGGCCCGATGGCTGCCATTACATGATCGAGTGGGGAACCGCTTGGGGAAATAACAAGGACACGAAAATTATTCGGTTGGAATATGTCGGCGATAAAAAATAAACCGGTCACCGCAGGAAAAATAAAACCGCCGCACCGAGTGCGATTCGATACCAGCCGAAGCCGGTGAAGGTGTGAGATTGCACAAAACGCAGCAGCCATTTCACGGCGATGAATGAGACGATCGCGGCAACGAAGGTCGCCAATAAAATCATGCTCCAGTTTTCGTGAGGCGCGGTTGCGGGGGGATGGTGGAGCGATTTAAAAATTTTCAATCCACCAGCGGCCAGCATGGTTGGGATTCCTACGAGAAACGAAAATTCCGTGGCCAAGGGGCGATTCAAACCGAAGATTAACGCGATTAAAATTGTTGCACCCGAACGCGACGTGCCGGGGAAAATGGCGGCAACTAATTGGGCAAGTCCCACGGCGATGGCAATTTGCCAGGTGATTTCTGCGCGCGTCGATTTTCCCTTCAACCATTGTTCAACGACCACGAATAAAATTCCGCCGATGAGCAGCGCCAGTGCGATGGGTAACGCAGTTTCCGGGAGTTTGAAATGTTTTTTCTCAAGAATGACCCCGCCAACGCCCGTGATAAAAAAAGCGCAAAGAATTTTTAGCAAATAGTCGCGCGTGGCGGGTTCGCGCCAACGAAAAATAAATTGTTGAAAGCGAGTGTGGAAAAGTGGAATGACGGCCAACACGGCGCCGCTCTGAATGACGACGTTGAACAAATCGGTTTGGCGCGGCAGCCAATGCTCGGCGAGAAGTAAATGTCCCGTGGAAGAGACGGGAATGAATTCCGTAAGTCCTTCGACGATTCCTAAAATAATTGAAACAAGCCAATCTGGCATGCGCCGTTTAGACGATAATCGCGCCGCGATGACAAGCGCCAAAAACGGGTCTTATCTTTTGGTTGAACAGAATCAGTCTTTCTTTTTGCTGCCGAACAACTGAAAGCCGGAGCGGGCACTGCCATTGATTTGCTGGACTTTCATTTGGCCAAGAATGGAAACCCAACCGATATAAATTTTGTGCCATTGATTTTCCATCCCGCGCAAAACGCCTTCGGCCATTTCGCTTAAATAACGAATGGAGACCGCGCCGGAAATGAGTGCGAGCACTTCTTCCTTGGTGGGCGAAGCGCATTCAACGGAGGAAAGAATCAGTTCCATTTGCTGAACGAGAACGCTTTTCACTTCCAGAAATTGATTTTCATCTTCGGCGTTAAATTTTTTGGAGCGCGCGAGGCTGACGAAATAATTAAATTGTTTGAGGCATTCCAAATAATTCTCCAGCTGCATGATGACCTGATCGAGATTGGTGTTCTTGCTCATAAATTCTAGGGATTGTAGGGCTGAAGACTTTTTGGTTTAAGAAAAATGATGGCGCCACCGCGTAATTCTCGTGCGGTGATTTTGAATCCACCGTAACGAACGTTGATTTCTGAAAGTGGCAACTCGGCCTGGCGTGCTCCATTAAAAATACCCAACACGGTCGAGCTGATTTCGTTCATGTGCACGGGGGAAAAAGAATGTGGCAACGTGGAAGCCAGCACGCGCCCCAGTGCATCGACCGTGAAACTGCCCGAAGGAAGTCGCGTGAGCTTGGGGGCCGGCTTGGAAAAAAAGTTTAGGAAGCCCATTTTATGGAAATGTTTTTTAAGGTTTCGTAAAGTTGTTCCGAGCTCAACGTGCGCCTGAAACCAACACAAAGTTCGGTATCGCCCCGCGAGGCGATGCCAACATGCCGTTGCAAACCGAGTCCTTCAATTTGTTTCAAATCGCCGGCTTGTAATTTTTCGCCGAGGTCGCGCAAGCGTTTTTGAGTCTGGCGCACCCAGATGGCGACGGGACTGGCATTTTCCAATCCCCAGGATTCCGGCGCGACTTTTTCGTCGGAGGGAACCGTCATGACGAATTCCACTCCATCGACGCGCGATAACGCCGCCAAGGGTGAACGGGTCAGGAAGGTCGTATCGCACGCGGCGGCTTGCGCGGAGGATTCGACAATTTTGTTCTCGTCATAGGCTTGGGCAAAATCCAAAAGCAATCCTTGGTAAGAAGTAGTGATGACTCGAGGATGATCTGGTTCCGAGGGGAGAATTTCAAAGCTGCCGTTTCTCCAGGACAAAATTTCTTTGAAAGCCTCTTCGCCGCCCAAAGTCAAAGTCGCGGCATCGAGGACTTCACCGTTGGCGATCCAAATATTTCCTTGCTTGCTGCCTTTGCTAATTTTCAAAACCGATGAACTGTGCGAGAGGCATTCCAATTGAATTAAATCGACCAGACTTTTGCTTTGGATGCCGCGAAAGCCGCCCCCGTTTTCTTGTTGGCCGAGCAATGATTCGACGCAATCGCGAAAGAGTTGAATTTCTTCTGAGGTGCGCGGTTTCTCCCAAAATAAATCAATCCCCATGGCGTAGGCGCGCGAGCGATATTGTTCATCGACAACGGCGGTCATGACCACAATGCGGATTTGCGGAAATTTTCGCCGCACGATGGAAAGCACTTGGAGCCCGTCCATTTTCGGCATGCGCAAATCGGAGATTAACATCATGAACGGCTCTGATTCCAACAAAGCGATGGCGCGCGCGCCGGAATTGGCGGTGTGGATTTCCGGCTGGCTTGGCAATTGGCTCAAGACATCCTTATACAGATCGAGTAAATCCTGTTCGTCATCCAGAAGTAATATTTTATGGCGTGTGGACATAAGCTTAAAAACTTGAAATGGGCGTTTGGCTCAAAAGTTGCGAGCGTGTCTTCGCAAATGAAAACGCCAACAACGAAAAAAACGCTGATTGGCAAAATTTATTAAAGGTTAAAACCATGTTTGCCTCATTCAAAAAATTGTTTCGCAAGGACACAGGCGAAGGCTTAGCTACTTCTATTCCAGAGCTTAACGTCCCTGTTTCCGTCGCTCACACGCAGGGGGCTTACAACCGGCCTCTCACCGGTTCGTTTACCTCTGAACCGGCCGCGCAGTTCGCCGCTTCAATTGCGCCCGTCGCCCCTGCCGATTTTGTCTCATTGCCGCTGAAAAGTATTTTTGCCTGTTTGCCCAATTCGCTGTCTTCGGTTGTCCAATCTCAGGGCAATGGCTTTGTGGCGTTTTCTTCCCAGCGCATTGCGGATGAGTTGCCAAAAGGGTCGGTGAAAATTGCTTTCGGCGAATTGCGCATGGCGGCGCCCCCGGGAACTTTTTTTGACAATGCCCGCCACGACCAAGTGTTGGTGGAATTGCCTTTGAATGAAATATTGTTGCGCGTCCATCCCTCGCTGCTGGCCCGTCGCAAAGATCAAAAACAAATTTTGTTGTCCACGGAGGTTGTCAATATTTTCGGGCCGCGCGGCGAAGGTATTTCAGTATCTGCCGGACCATCGACTGCGTCGAAACCTGTGAAGCCGGTTGTCGTGCCGTCGCCACCCGTGGCGCCGATCAGTCCCGCGCCGCTCGCGATGCCGAGTCCGCAAAAGCCGATTGCGTTTCAAGGCGCAGCGCCTGCTCCGGTCGAAGTTCCGCTTCGAGTATTGCCGGTGCAAGAGTCTGCATTCGCAGATGGCGAATCCATCTCGGTTTCGTTAGTGGCGATTTCGGAAAGTTGGCCGGAGATGATCCGGCAGGAAATTATCGGGATGGATGTGACCAACGCACGGGTGACGTTGCCTCTTGAGAAGTTGGAGCAGGGGCTCAAGGCTGGTAAAATTGTTTTTAGCTGGAAGCAGATTTGTGGATGGACCCAGCCGCAATTGAACACTGTTTTTACCGAGGAATTGCCGCTCGAGCTGCCGCTCAGGATTGTCGCGCCGCTTTTCATGGCCAAACATCGGCCCAAGGTTCAAAAGAAAATTACGGTGGGCGATTTGCCGGATTTGTTCGCGGGACGAAATCTTTCTTCCGCAACACCTGCCGTGCAATCAGTGGAAACCGCCGCGCCGATCACAATGGCGCACCCGACCGAAGTCACGGGAGCCGTGGCGCCCGCGCCCAAGGCGAATCCAGTGGGCGAAATTTTCGGCCAACCGGCCAAGCATAATTGGTCGCCCATTGAAATCGTCAAGGGTGTTGCAACGTTGCCGGGAATTTCAGGGGCATTCATCGCGATGCAAGATGGTTTGCTCGTCGCGGCGGAATTACCGCCTCATCTCAAGGGTGACACCGTCGCGGCATTTTTGCCGCAAATTTTCGGGCGCATGAATCAATATGCCAAGGAACTACAGCTTGGCGCGCTCTCCAGTTTTTCGTTCGTAACAGAGAATGTTTCGTGGCAGATCATCAAGACCGGTACCGTGTATTTTGTCGCCATCGGTAAAGCGGGCGAAAATCTTCCCGGTGAAAAACTCAGCGCAGTGGCGGCAGAACTCGGTAAGCAAATTCAATAAAGGAAAAACGTATGGCAATCATCAATCAGGCAACAAAAGAATTGCAGGTAAAAATCGTTTATTACGGACCTGGAAAAGGCGGCAAGACGACCAACCTCGAACAAATTCACGGCAACGTCCAGAACGTGCAGGAGAAAGGAAAACTCGTCTCGCTGGCGACCAGTTCGGATCGCACGTTATTTTTCGACTTTTTGCCCATCGAGGCGATGTCGATCAAAGGGTTCAAAACCAAATTTCAACTTTACACCGTGCCGGGCCAGGTGATTTACAACACCACGCGCCAACTTGTTTTGCGCGGGGTTGATGGAATTGTTTTTGTGGCCGATTCGCAATACGACAAGATGGCGGAAAACGTGGAGAGTTTCGCCAACCTTGAAGAGAATTTGAAGGCGCTGAAGCTGAACCTCGGGGACATTCCTTACGTGGTCCAATACAACAAGCGCGATTTGCCAAATGTGGCGCCGGTGGAATACATGGATTTTCTGCTGAATAATCGCGACGTGCAGGTGCCTGCGTTCGAGGCGTGCGCCACAAAATGCGAGGGAGTTTTCGACACGCTCAATATGATCACCCGGTTGTTGCTCAATAAATATATCAGCGAAGGAACGCGCAAGGTCGCCTGATATGCTCAGTCTCCCTCCATTAATTGAGGAGGATGTCCAATGCATGGATTCGGCGTTGGACGACTTGCTCCAAAAAAGTGAAGCGACGGCAGCGCTCCTCATTGATAAAGGCGGTCCGCTCATTACCGAGCGTGGCACGCTCGACGGTTTTCACACGACGACCCTCGCCGCATTGGCAGCAGGATCATTTGCTGCCAACGAAGCCATCGCTGGTTTGGTGGGCGAATCCAACTTCAGCAGCATCTATCAACAGGGCGAACACCACAGTTTGCTGATTGGAAATGTCGGCGAAAATTTATTGCTGATCGTTATTTTTAAAGCGGGTACCAGCGTTGGTATTGTAAAATTTTACATGGCAACAACCGTGCAACGGGTCGCGTGTCAGTTGCAGAAAGCCCGCGCCCGCACGCCGAGTGAGACAGTGGATTTGGTCGGGATGGACTTGCCGGATACCTCTCACCTTTTCAAAAAAAAGGCCTGAAGTTAATCACGATGCCCCGACGGATAAATGGGTTTTTTCAATTGCGATGGATTGGGTTTGTAGTAAACGTCTTTTCGCGTGCCAGTCAAATTCCAGCTAAATGATAAATTACCGTTCGTTTATTTGAACGTGGCGACGACGGCCGACGGGAAAATTGCGCCCGCGAATCGAAAATTTGAGGCGTTCAGCAGTCAGCGCGACCACGATCTTTTGCTCAAGCTCCGAGCGGGTGCCGATGCGGTGATGTCCGGCGCGCGCACCGTCGATGCGACCCCAATCAATCTTGGCCCGGGCGGGAAAAAATTCCGGCAAATGCGGCGGAATGCGGGTTTGTCGGAATACAACCTGCGTGTGATTGTGAGCGGTTCGGCGTCCATTGATCCGAACGCCGAAATTTTTAAACACAAGTTTTCGCCGATCATCGTTTTAGTCACGGAACGCGCCAGTCGAAAACGAATTGAACGATTGGAAAAGCTCGGTGCCGAAGTGGCAATTTTCGGAAAAACCGATCTGGATTTTCCCAAAGCACTCCGCTGGCTTCGGAAAAAATGGAACGTAAAACGGCTTTTGTGTGAAGGCGGTGGAGAAATTAATGCGGCACTCTTTCGCGACGGTTTAGTAAATCAAGTTTATCAAACACTTTGCCCGGTGATTTTCGGCGGCCGCACTGCGCCCACGTTGGCCGACGGCGAAGGGATCGAAAAATTAAATGACGCGATCCGGTTAAAAATGAAATCTATGAAACGTCACGGTGACGAAATGTATCTGGTTTGGGATGTGTTGCCATGATGTGAAGCAGAGGTGCCGATTTCATAAAGGGCTGTAAAATTTTACTAGATGCCTCTGTGGCGGAAATTCTCCATTTTCAAACTCAGACCCGATTAGCCAAAGTCTTTGTTTGACGGCGTTACTCGCCTTAAATAGGTTCTCCCACTCGCTTTTTGGCGAAATTCAAAATTGGCGCGACGGAAAGTGTTTTTCCCGCCCGCAACACGATTAGGAAAGGTTTGTTTGTGAATGTATCTGTAGAAAATTTGGCCCCGTGCAAAAAATTGGTCCGTGTGGAAGTCGAAGCGCAAAAGGTCAATGACGCGTTTGACGAGATGTTGAAAAGTTTCATGCGCGAGGCGCGTTTGCCTGGTTTTCGTCCTGGCAAAGCACCCAAGGAAATGGTCGCCAAGCGTTACGAGTCCGACATCCAGGAAGAGGTTAAAAAGAAATTGATTCCCGACGCTTATCGCGAGGCAATCAAAGAAAAGAAACTCGACGTGGTCGGCTATCCTGACATCGAGGAAATCCAATTTGCCAAAGGTCAATCTCTGCAATTTGCCGCGACCATCGAGACCGCGCCGGAATTTGAAATGCCCGATTATAAAGGTCTCCCAGCCAAGCGCGAAAAAGGTGACGTGACCGAGGACGACGTGCAGAAGGCGATTGATATGCTGCGCGAACGGCAAACGGATTATAAAACGGTCGCTCGTGATTTAAAAGAAGGTGATGTTGCGGTGGTGAACTTCACCGGCACCACGGATGGCAAGCCCATCACAGACATCGCTCCGACTGCCAAAGGTTTGACTGAGCAAAAAAACTTCTGGGTCAACATTGATAAAAATTCGTTCATTCTCGGTTTTTCCGAACAGCTTATTGGAGCAAAAGCTGGCGATAAAAAAACGGTGACCGTCGATTTCCCCGCTGATTTTGTGACGCCGCAACTGCAGGGCAAAAAAGGTGTTTACGAAGTCGAAGTTGTCGAAGTGAAAGAAAAAAGCTTGCCGGAACTGAACGACGAATTGGCGAAATCCTACGGCGCGGAAAGTTTGGAAAAGTTGCGTGAAGGCGTTCGCGCTGATCTTGCCAATGAGCTCAAATATAAACAGGAACGCAGCGTTCGCGAACAAATCGTCAAAGGATTACTGGAATTGGTAAAATGCGAATTGCCGGAATCGTCTGTGGCCCAAGAGACGCGCAACATCGTTTACAACATTGTCAGCGAAAATCAGAAGCGGGGAATTTCCAAAGAAACCATTGACCATCAAAAGAACGAGATTTTCAACTCCGCCAGCGCCACGGCCAAGGATCGCGTAAAAGCGTCATTCCTATTTCAAAAAATTGCAGATAAAGAAGGCGTCAAGGTCGAACAAAATGAAGTTCTCCAGCGCGTTCAACAATTGGCGGCCAATTATCAAATGCCTCCTGACAAGTTTATCAAAGAATTGCAGAAGCGGAACGGTGTTCCAGAAATTTACGAGCAAATCCAAAGCGAAAAGGTGATCGATTTCCTCGTCCAGAACGCGAAAATTGAAGAAGTTGAGCGTAGCGCGTAGGCTGCAGTTTTCCGGTTGAGAACGAAAAGATTTGAACGTTTCTCCCGGAAAATTGACCAAAGAAGGGAAATGATTTACTAATCGGCTTATGCGCAGCTCTACTTTGACGCGGATTTTGGGAATTCTTTTTGTAGCGATTCTCGTTGGTGGCCTCATTGGGTGGTGGGCAAGTCGAAATCCATCTCGTCCCAACTCCACGCCCCCACCGGAAGAGCCGCCTGTTGCCGCCGTTGAACCGCCACCCGTCATTGTTCCCACGGTGACGAACGAAGCGCCCATCGTGCCCGAAGTCGTTAGCACGAATGTTTTGGAAGATCCTTCCTTGTGGGAAGAAAAACTCGACGAAATTTTAGGCAATGACACACCGGAAGATAAAAAAGGCGAACAACTTATCGATATGATGGCGAAAGTCGGCACCGATGCGCAGATCGAGTTGGCCGGACACATCGTAAATTTGGTGGACGACGAACACTTCTCGCGAGCCGCTAAATATTTGACCAACGCGGAAGTGCCCGAAGCGGTTTCGAGCATTTTTATGAACGATCTGTATAACCGCGACAATTCCCTGAAGCTTCCGCTGATTCTTGCCATCGCCCGAAACGAAAAACATGCTTTGAAAGATGAAGCTAAAGATTTGCTCGAACTTTATATCGAGGAAGATCACGGAACGAATTGGGCTGAATGGGAGAATGCCACAAAAAAATATCTCAAGGAACACGAGGGGCAATAATTCCTGCGCAAGCCTTCTCGGGGGGGCTCGCTTGCTTTGCGTAATTTCGCCCGTTACCCTCTCGCGCCATGCGCCTTCTGGATCGTTATTTACTGCGCGAATTACTTCTCCCGCTCGGCTATTGCCTCGGCGGATTTTTAATTTTTTGGATTTCCTTCGATCTGCTGGGCGAACTTGGCAAGTTTCAAAAAAACCATCTCGGATTTGCGGATATCCTTGAATATTACCTCGTCACGAGCCCGGAACTTTTGCTCGTCGTCATGCCCGTCGCACTTTTGCTGGCTCTGCTTTACGCGCTCACTACTCACGCGCGCTACCACGAATTGACCGCGATGCGTGCGGCGGGAATCAGTCTATGGCGTATCGCCGCTCCCTATTTCGCGGTCGGGCTTTCTTTTGGCATCGCTTATTTCTTCGTGAATGAATTTTGGGTTCCCGCCAGTGCGGATAAAGCCGAAGCGATCATGAACCGGCATAACGGAAAACAGGCCAACAGTCTCGCAACCGAGTGGCGGCGCGATTTAAAATTTTTGAACTCTCGCGACAACCGCGCCTGGTGGATCAAGGCTTACGATTCGAGAACCTCCCAGATGCAAGGGGTGCTGATTGACTGGAATTTCCGGGATGGAAAACGAACTATTATTTCAGCGAAGAAAGGAATATTTGCGAACGGCACCTGGAAATTTTCTGGCGTTGAACAAATTAATTATGCATCCCTCCAGTCCATTACTAATGTTGACCGCGTCCCTTTTGAAAACCTTGAATTTTCCGATTGGCCCGAAACCCCGGAGTTGATCAAAAGCGAAATTAAAATTAGCAATCGCAAACAGGCCACAAGAAATCCACAACTCTCCATTGCTGACATTTTAAACTATTTGCGTCTGCATCCGCGTCTCGACAAATCCACTTCATGGCTCATCCACACTCGATTGCATGAACGAATCGCGGCACCAGCAACCTGCCTCATCGTGGTATTAATCGCGCTTCCGTTTGGAGCGCTTTCTGGACGGCGCAATGTTTACGTCGGCGTAGCCAGCAGCATTTTTATCTGTTTCGTTTATTTTGTTTTGTTGAAACTTGGGCTCGCGCTCGGCACTGGTGGCTATTTGCCCGGTTGGCTCGCGGCGTGGCTCCCCAACATTTTGTTTGGCACGTCCGCGATTTGGCTGACGACGCGCGTCCGCTGATTTAAATGAAAACATTGCACCTTTATTTAACACGCCAGGTGCTGGCGACAGTTGTGATGACGGTCACCGTGTTCACCTTCGTGTTACTGCTGGGCAATGTGCTCAAGGAAATCGTAGAGTTACTCGTTAATCGCCAGGCGACTTTTTTCCTCGTGATCCAAGCAATTGGTTTATTGATCCCTTACGTTTTGCTCTTCGCGTTGCCCATGGGAATGTTGACGGCAACCTTGCTCGTGTTTGGAAGATTCAGCGCCGACCAGGAACTAACTGCGGCGCGCGCCAGCGGAATCAGTCTGATTTCGTTGATCACTCCGGTACTGTTGTTGAGCCTGCTTCTCAGCGGGCTTTGCGCATGGGTGAACCTGCAAATCGCTCCACAATGCCGCGTCGCCTACAAAGGTTTGCTTCACCAGGTCGCCAAAATAAATCCCGCCGGCATGTTGCGCGAAAACCAATACAATCCATTTCCTGGTGGTTGGACCATTTACGTTCGGAAAATAAAAAATAACGATTTACAAGGGGTGAAAGTTTATCAGTCGAGCGAGGATGGAGATTCTCTGACCTGGATCAACGCGCGGGCTGGAAAATTTTCCGTCCAAGACGACGAATTGCAATTGACGTTGTTCGATGCCAACACGTCTGAAGTGCAAGGAGACAATGTTTTTCCACGCGGCTTTTCTGGTGAAATGAATATCCCAATTATCACCAAGGGGACCAAAGATAACGGGCCCAAAATTAGTTTGACCGACATGACTTTTTGGCAATTGCGCGCGCAGTTAAAAAAGCTGGAGCAACCGTTCATCCGCGTCAAAACCAGCACGAACAGTCCACCGCCAAAATTTCGCGTTGCCGTTCAAAAGATGAAAGATATTCGCGCTGAGATTACCATGCCGGTACGTGTGCAAATGCACCGCCAAGTTGCCTTTTCCTTTGCCTGCCTCGGATTCACTCTTGTCGGAATTCCGCTCGGCATTCGCGCCCATCGCCGTGAAACCAGCGCTGGCAT
>JBKJOZ010000251.1:0-12099 GCA_046595315.1 Limisphaerales bacterium | reverse complement strand
CTGACATTTGCCGAGAACGAAAAATATTTTAGTGCGGCGGAACAAAGCGCAGCTTCAGCGATTCTCGTGGATGACGATTTTAAATCGGCGCAAAAAGTTTTGATCCGGGTTAAAAATTCGCGCATCGCTTTCGCAAAAATTTTGCCGCTTTTTTTTCCCGAGCAAAAATTTGCGGCGGGAATTCATGCAACTGCAGTGATTGATTCGACCGCACAAATTGATCAAAGCGCGCACATCGGGGCGCATTGCGTAATTGGCGTGAATGTGAAGATCGGTGCGCGAACCATTCTCGAAGGGGGAAATCATGTCGCGTCGGAATCTGTCCTCGGCGAGGAAGTTCGGCTTTTTCCCAATGTCACTTTGTATCACGCGACGAAAATTGGTAGTCGAGTTCGGATTCATTCTGGAACAGTGATTGGCTCCGATGGCTTCGGTTACGTTTTCGATTCTGGTTTTCACCGCAAGATTCCCCAAACCGGAAATGTAGTCGTTCACGACGACGTCGAAATCGGTGCAAACGTCACAATTGATCGCGGTGCGCTTGGACCGACGACCATCGGCAAAGGAACGAAAATCGACAATCTCGTCCAGATCGGTCACAACGTAACGATTGGCGAACATTGCCTGATCATTTCGCAGAGTGGAATTTCCGGCAGCACGAAACTCGGAAATTATGTGACAGTCGCCGGACAAGCGGGAATTGCGGGCCATTTAAAGATTGGTAATCGAGTCACGATTGCGGGCAAGTCAGGCATCATGTTTGACATCGCTGACGGAGAGAAATGGTTTGGAAGCCCTATTGCCGCTCCCGACCGCGAAATGAAGCGACAGCTCCTCGCGGCGCAGAAACTTCCCGAATTGCTCCGTCGCGTCGTTGAGCTCGAGAAACGGCTCGCCATCGAGCCTTCCACGCAGTCTTGATTTTTATGGAAATTTTGCGGAAATAGTCTATTGACTACAGTGCTTTCTTTGCTACTTTCACCGCTCCTTAAATTGGATTATCGATTGGATTTTGATGAAAACGTATTTACCAAAAGTTGATTTAGACCAGCGCAAATGGCACGTCATTGATGCCAGTGGAGCGGTCTTGGGCCGTCTAGCAGCGCAAGTTGCGAACATTTTACGGGGCAAGGACAAGCCCGTTTACACCGCGCACTTAGACGCAGGCGATTTTGTTGTCGTCATCAACGCGGAAAAAGTGCGCTTGACCGGCAAAAAAGAAACGCAAAAAGAGTTCATGAGTTACTCCGGGTGGAAAGGCGGCGAAAAATATCGGACCGTCGAACAGGTCCGCGCCAAGCAACCGGAAAAATTGATCACGCACGCCGTGCGCGGAATGATTCCAAAAAATCGCTTGGGTCGCGTTTTGTTGACCAAGCTCAAAGTCTACAAAGGCAGCGAACATCCTCATTCGGCCCAGCAACCGGCGACATTGGTTGCGTCCAAATAATTTTAACCTAATAAGATATGGCATCTAAAATTCAGGAATTTCTCGGAACAGGTCGCCGCAAAACCTCAGTCGCACGTGTGCGCTTGGCTGTTGGTTCTGGCAAAATCACCGTCAACGGTCGGGCGTTTGAAAATTATTTTCTTACTGAAACCCTTCGTAGTGTAGTGGCCGAGCCATTTATCGCCACCGAGACGGCTGGAAAATTCGACGTGCGTGTTAATGTGCAAGGCGGTGGACCGTCCGGCCAAGCCGGGGCGGTGCGTCATGGGATTTCCCGTGCGCTCCTCAAAGCTGATTTAAATTATCGTCCGAATTTGAAATCAGAAGGATTACTGACCCGCGATCCGCGCATGAAAGAACGTAAAAAATACGGACAACCCGGCGCGCGCAAACGTTTCCAATTCAGCAAGCGTTAAAATTGTTTTCTTCTACAGACCCCGCTGGTTTATCTGGCGGGGTTTTTTATTTTCCAGATCGGCCAAGATTTGGAGTGTTGCGGATTCCTGTATGCTTGTTTCAATATCTCAGCATTAAAAATGAAATCTGTTAAAGTTTCGATTATTGGCGCTTCCGGTTATTCCGGCGAAGAATTGGTTGGCCTGCTTTTGCATCATCCACACGTCGAGTTGGTCGCCGTGACTTCTCGCCAACATGCGGGAAAAACGCTGGCCCAGATTTTCCCACGCTACGCCAATCATCCGAGTGCGAAGACATTGCGTTTCAGCGATCCGAATGCGGAGGTCCTGGCAAAAACAGCGCAAGTTGTTTTCCTCGCGTTGCCGCATGGAGTTGCCGCCGAATACGCCATTCCGCTCATGGAACTAGGCTGCCAGGTGATTGACTTAAGCGCGGATTTTCGGTTGAAGAGCGCGGCCGTTTACAAGGAATTTTACGGACACGATCACGCCTCGCCAGAGTTGTTGAATAAATCAGTCTATGGGTTGCCGGAAGTTTATCGCGAAAAAATAAAAGACGCGTTGTTGATCGCTTCGCCAGGTTGTTATCCCACTAGTATTTTGTTGCCGACGATTCCGCTGTTGCGCGAAAAACTTATCAAATCTTCCGGCATCATTGTGAACTCGCTGAGTGGCGTGAGCGGCGCAGGCCGAAAAGCGGAACTGGATTACCTTTTTGTCGAATGTAACGAGAGCATGCGCCCGTACGGCATTCCCAAACATCGTCATTTATCTGAAATTGAACAGGAACTGTCTGTTGCGGCGGGCGAAACTGTGACCATTCAATTTTCCCCGCATTTAATTCCGGTCAATCGCGGAATTTTGAGCACGCTTTACCTTGCGCCGGAAAAGCATTTTTCCAATGAAGCGGAAATGGAGGCGCTAGCGGAAAAAATTTCTCAGTGCTATAAATCGGCCTACGGCAATGAGCCGTTTATTCGTTTGCTTGAGGGAAAAGCATTGCCTGACACAAAGAATGTTGTTGGGACGAATGTTGTGGAAATTGCGTGGCGACTCGACCCGCGCACTGGCCGTCTAATTGTGATGAGTGCATTGGACAACATTGTCAAAGGCGCGAGTGGACAAGCGGTGCAAAGCATGAATCTTTTTTGCGGGTTTTCTGAAACGTCAGGTCTTATTTAAGACAGCGCCACAGCTGCTTTAGATCATCCAGCGGACGGATCATCTGCTTATCGACACCGCCTGAAAAGAATTTTACTCTCGCCGTTATGAAACGAATTTTTCTCCTTCTTTTTTGCGGAGCCATTTTCCTAAGCCCGTTTATGAACCTCAGCGCTGCGGCACCGCGTGTGGTTTTTGTTACGGGCGATCACGAATATGGCTCGGAGCGCACCATGCCGCTGCTCGCCAAGGAACTGGAGAAAAAGTTTGGAATGAAAACCACCGTTCTTTTTGCGACCAACGAAAAAGGCGAGCGCGATGAAAATTACGAAAAAGATATTCCAGGCTTGGCCGCGTTAGAAAAAGCAGATCTCGTGATTTTCTTTCTGCGGTGGCGTCTTTTGCCCAAGGAACAATTGGCGCTCATTCAAAAATATTTGGACTCTGGAAAACCAGTCATTGGATTTCGCACCACGTCACATTCATTTCATTATCCCAAAGGCGACGAGTCGGAACGTTGGAATGCCTTTGGTGAATTTGCTTTTGGAACGCCACCAGGTTGGGGGGCATTCGGTCATACTCATTATGGGCACAAATCCAGCACCGATGTTTTTGTAAATCCCGCCGCTGTCGATCACGTGATCCTGCATGGGGTTGACCAAAACTTTCACGTTCGCTCCTGGCTTTACCATGTTTTGCCGAACTACCCGCCGAGCGGTGCAACCCAATTGCTCATGGGAAAATCGGTCGATCCCGACAAACCAGCCATAGTAAATCCGGTGGCATGGACCTATCACACGGAAAAGGGTGGACGCTCTTTTTACACGTCACTTGGCCATCCTGAAGATTTTCAAGTGGAATCATTTCAACGTGTCGTGGTCAACGCCATTCATTGGGCACTCGGGAAAAAGTCTCCGAAAAAATGGCCCGGCAAACTTGACATCAACGTTTCATACGAAAAACAGAAGTGAAAAAATTAAATTCACCCGAACCGAGCACGGAACCCACCGGATCAGATTTTTAATCGATGAGGCCCGTATTCAATTAGCCGAAGGGTAATAGGCATTGCCAATGCAAAATATATTCCGCTGATGGTTTTGCATAAACCGGGCTGGCTTCAGAAAAATGGAAATTTTTTTTGATAAATTAAAAGCACTATTAAAACGTAAATCCTTGATGAAAATTGCAATTGGCTCTGACCACGCTGGCTTTGAATACAAAGAAAAAATCAAAGAGCTTCTCGTCAGCTTGGGGCACGAGGTTAAAGACTTTGGCACACACAGTAATGAATCGGTCGATTATCCCGTTTACATTCGGCCTGTGGCTGAAGCGGTGGGGCGTGGCGAAGAGGAACGCGGCATTGTTTTAGGTGGCTCTGGAAATGGGGAAGCCATCGTTGCCAACAAAGTAAAAGGGATTCGCTGCGGACTTTGCTGGAATGTCGAATCGGCGCGATTGAATCGCCAACACAACGATGCGAACATGCTTTCCCTCGGCCAACGGATGATGTCACTAGAAACGGCTCTGGAAATTGTCAGAGTTTGGCTTGAAACCCCGTTTGAAGGCGGACGACACATAAAACGCATTCAGCAAATTGAGTGACGGTTATCCACGTCAGTTGACATTGAGTCTTTGCGTGGCACAGCTATCTGCGCGGAACGACGCAATTTGCAGAAGGGGTTTATGAGTGTAAAAAACGCATCGCCAGATTCACCAATTCAAAAAGTTCTCTCGGATCGATGGAGTCCGTATGGATTTGACGAGCGCCCTTTGCCGGAAACGGATTTGCGCTCACTTTTTGAAGCCGCGCGCTGGGCGGCTTCCTCCTACAACGAACAGCCGTGGAGTTACTTCGTGGCGACCAAGGACAACCCGCAGGAGTTCGAGCAAATTCTTTCCTGCCTCGTCGAGGCCAACCAAGAGTGGGCCAAGTTTGCGCCGGTTTTGGCGCTGGGAGTCGTCAGCCTGAAATTTTCCCGCAACGGAAAAGACAACCGCGCGGCGATCCATGATCTGGGTTTAGCCTCGGCAAATCTCACCGTGGAGGCGACGGCGCGCGGAATTTCTGTCCATCAAATGATTGGTCTATTGCCAGATAAAGCGCGGGAAGTGTTTCAGATACCGGAGCATTACGAAGCGTGGACTGCCATGGCCATCGGCTACAAAGCGGATCCAGCTAAATTGCCTGAGACTTTGAAGGAACGGGATCTGACGCCGCGAGAGCGTAAACCGTTAAACCAATTTGTTTTCAGTGGCAAATGGGGACAACCGGCTTCGATTGGATTGGAGCGCGTCACCTGACCAACGGAGTTGGTTTAAATGCGAAATAATTTTTTTGCATTTCCGTAAAGAAGTTTGCGTTCGATCTCTTTACTCGGCGCAAGTCGTCGGATTGCGGCAATGGTTTGCGCTCCCTGACAGCCGGGACCGCGTCCAATGGTGTCCACGCAATCACTCCCGTAAACGAGCCTGTCCTGATGCCGTTCCAGAAAACCACGGGTGTGATCTTCGTCGCGAATGAGCGCATTCAAACCAGAACCCGCCGACAAATCGCCGAACATATTTGGATAATCACTCAGTAACCGATCGCTCAATCCGCCCGGCGTCACTTTTGTTCTCGGATACAAAACTTTTTGGTCTTTGTGATCTTTGTCGATATTGGCCCACCAGGTTTGCGCATGACCGATGAAGTTCACCTTCGGGAATTTTTCCAACATTTTATGGAAACGTTCGATGTGCAAATTATACGTCTCATGCTGGAAATGGAGCAGGACAGGTACATTGTATTCCTGCGCCAACTCGGCCATGACGTGGCTCGGTTTGGAATCGCAATCGACGCCAAATTTCTGTTCGGCGATGATGACTGCGCCGAGTTTAAGATATTTTTCAACTTCCTCGCGGGCCTCGGGCAAATCGGTGACTTCATTCGCGCCAAAAATAAATTCTTTCGGATATTTTTTTGCCATCGCGAGAACAGACTCGTTGCCAAAACATTTTGCGGCCAATCCGTTGGATTTTCCGTCGTGCGTGGATGGCATGTCGATCGGACGTCCGGCAGGTAATAAAATCGAAGTGGTGATGCCCATGGCGCGTTGGTGCGCGAGCAATTGGTCGTCGCTGCGGCCGCCGTAATGGGTGTGCTGATGGATGTCGATGATCGGCTCGACGGGATCTGCGGCGGAAAGATTTAAAGTTGCGCCCGCCAACAGGAGGCTGGTGTTGGCGAGGAATCGACGACGCGAGATGGATGGAAAAGGTGTCATGGAATTATTTCGGTGGTGCGAGTTTTCATCAAGAGTCGGACCGGTTCAACCAGAAAGTCCGAAGTGCAATTCTCTAATTTTTATTGTCGTCGTCCAAGGCCTGAATAGAGTCAGTGGCATGGAAAAAATTACGGGACGGCTTAAACTCCACACGGCTCAATTCCTCTACTTGGCGATTATCGGCGGCTTGATGACGGCTTGCAGTCAAAAAGAATCGGTTCCTGCCCAAGAAGCCAACGCGCAATCGGAAGCTTCGGCGAAATGGCTGGCTAAACGAGAGGAATCGCGGAAGGCCAAAGAGGCGGCGATCGCCTCGGAACCGAAAGCTATGGTGAAAACCGAGCCTGCGTTTGAATCAAAGCCCATTCCTGCAACTAAAGCTCAAACCAAAGACGATTTTGCGCAGCGACTCAGCGCTATCGTCGGCACGGCGATTACGAGCAATAAAGAGCTGAAGGAAAAGGCGGAGCGCGGCGATAAAATCTCGCAACGGGAATGGGCGAGATCTCTCGCGAGCAGTGGAAATTATGAGGACGCGGCCAAATGGTATCTCAAATCAGCGGAGCAGGGCGATGCCCAGGCCCAACATGATTTGGCGGTGCTTTATGTCAACGGAACGGGTGTGCCGCAGGATTATGCTGAAGCTGTCAAATGGTTCGCTTTGGCCGCTGCACAAGGTGATGTGGAATCGCAATACAGCCTGGGTCTGCGCTATTTGAAGGGCGACAAAGTGGAACAAGATTTTGCTGAATCGGTAAAATGGTTTCGCATGGCAGCTGACCAAGGAAATGCCGATGCGCAATTGAGCCTGGCTCGGAGGTACATTGCCGGTGAGGGCGTAACCAAAGACCCCGTCGAAGCTTATAAGTGGAGCGCCTTGGCTGATGCGAACGGAAAATGGGGAGCCTCCGATGTGCGCGACAATCTCGCCGCGACCATGACACCGGAACAAATTGCTGACGCCAAGCAGCGCGTCGCTGCTTTTGTTCCGGCCAAGAAGAAATAAAGCGCGACTGCCTCCATCTCTGAATTTGGTAAAAAACTTGTTCTAATAAACGCGAACTGTTCAAATTGAACTGACTTTTTCAATTGTGAACGTTGTTTTTAATCCATCCAAACCAGCGAGCCGCACGCCGACTAGCCGAAAACCAAAAGCGTTTTCGGAAATGGAAGTCTGGCGTGGTATTGGCGCGGGTTGGAAACAATTGCACGGAAGTTTTCGTGAGTCGGGCGTGAGCTTTGAATGGCACGATTTTACAACTGTGGAACCACTGGATTGGGCAAAAAGTTTTCATCCCGGTAGCGTCGAAATTTGTTTTAATCTTGCCGGCACGGGCAGCGTTACCTGTGGCTCGGCCCATGCGGAATACACGCCGTTGACCGCAGGTTTTTACGGTCGCGGCAGCAGCGCAATGGGAGCGGTGCGAAACGCCGGGGAACAACATCATTTTCTCACCATCGAATTTGCGGCTGAGTTTTTGCGGAAACATTTGAGCGATAAAATGGAGTTTCTTCATCCATTGGTGAAAGGAATTGTTTCTGGCGAACAACCCAGCTCCGGCGTGTCCGCCGCCGCTCGCTTGAGCAACCGTCAGCGTGAACTTATTCTTAGTTTGTGCGAACCACCCGTGATCGCCGCCGCCCAATCGATTTGGTACCAAAGCCGCGCCCTGGATTTGATGGCAGAATTTTTCTTCCAGACACCCAAGAATGAATTGTTTTGCGTGCGGCAGAAACAGGGGGCGCATGATCGAGTAGATCGGGTTATTGAAATTTTACAGGATAAACTAAGCGAACCGCCGTCGCTGGAGGAAATCGGGCGGGAAGTCGGTTGCAGTCCGTTTTATTTGAGCCGCACTTTTTCCAAAGAAATGGGGCTGACCATTCCGCAGTATCTTCGGCAAATTCGGATGGAAAAAGCAGCGGCGCTTTTAAAATCGGGAAAATTTAACGTGACCGAAGTGGCGTTGGAAGTCGGTTACTCCAGTCCAAGCCATTTTAGCGCGGCATTTCATCAGGCTTTTGGCTGTTGCCCTGGACTATATCCGCTGATTCCCAACCACAGCCAATTGGCAACCCTCAAAATAAAGCGGTAACTCCGGAAATTGATTACTCTTCGCCGGGCGCATTTGCAAAAAAGCTCGCTCAGATTTTGCAACCCTTTTGCGCTTTTCTTTCAAATCCTCAGCCTTACTCTCCGTCGCGATTAAATGGCTTTGCAACTCTTCAACACCCTTTCGCGAGCCGTGGAGGAATTCCATTCGATTGATCCCGCAGGAAAAAAAGTGGGAATGTATTGCTGCGGGCCGACCGTGCATGACTTCGCGCACATTGGTAATTTTCGCACGTTCGTTTTTACAGATCTCGTTCGGCGCTATCTGACGTTTAAAGGTTTTGAAGTGAACCACGTGATGAACATCACGGATATCGAAGACAAAATCATCAAGCGCGTTCGTGAAAACAAAACGACATTGCGCGAATTTACAGGGAAATTTGAAGTCGCCTTTTTTGAAGATCTACAAACGCTCAATTGTTTGCGTCCAAATCAAACCCCGCGTGCCACCGAGCACATTCTTGAAATTGTTTCACTGATTGAAAAACTTATTGCACGCCGCATTGCCTACAAAGCGAACGATGGATCGGTTTATTTCAGCATCGAGAAATATCGCGGTTGCGGGTGCAAATACGGACAACTCGTCAATTTAAATTTCGAAGGAATGCGTACGGGCGAGCGTGTCAGTAGCGACGAATACGAGAAAGAATCCCTCGCCGACTTTGCGCTATGGAAAGCACGTGTGCCCGAAGACGGTGAAATTTTCTGGCCGAGCCCATGGGGCGAAGGCCGTCCCGGTTGGCACATCGAGTGTAGCGCCATGAGTATGAAATGGCTGGGTCCGGCGTTCGACCTGCACCTCGGCGGCGAAGATTTAATGTTCCCGCATCACGAGGACGAAATTGCGCAAAGCGAAGGCGCCGGGGTGCAACCCGATGGAAAACCGTTTGTCAAACATTGGATGCACGGCGCGCATTTGCTCGTTGAAGGGAAAAAGATGAGCAAATCACTTGGTAATTATTTCACGCTCCGCGATTTGCAGGCGAAAGGTTTTAGCGGCCGTGAAATTCGTTATCTGCTGTTGTCGGCACATTATCGCGAGCAATTTAATTTTACGCTGGAAGGTTTGCATGGCGCGCGCACGGCATTGACGCGGATTGATGAATGCCTCGTAAAACTGCGCGGGATTGCCGGGAACGCGGCAGCCTCACCCGATGCAGAATTGCTTCAGAAATTTTCAGAATCGCTCGACCACGATTTAAACATTTCAGGTGCGTGGGGAATAATTTTTGAGTGGGTGCGCGAGACAAACCGCTTGATTGCAGCGAATCAGTTGACGTCCGAGAAGGCGGGGGCGGGATTGATGGCTTGGGAAAAAATTAATTCTGTCCTCGGTTTTGCCGCCATTGCGCAAGCCGAAATTCCAGCCGAACTGATTTCTCTTTTGGAAGAACGTAACGCCGCCCGCCAAGCGAAAGATTTCAAACGGTCCGACGCAATCCGTGATGAATTAAAATCAAAAGGCTGGGTGATCGAAGACACGCCAAAAGGGGCGCGCTTGAAAAAAAATTAAGCATGAAAGGCCTTTTCATCACGTTTGAAGGAACCGAAGGAAGCGGCAAATCCACCCAGATCGCCGTGCTCGCGGAAAAACTTTCCGCGCTTGGCCTCACGGTTCGGCGATTGCGCGAGCCGGGCGGCACGCCGATTGGCGAAGAGATTCGTCATACGCTCAAACACAGTGACGCGAATCACGCGATGACTTCCGAAGCGGAATTGTTGCTCATGAATGCGAGTCGGGCGCAATTGGTCCGTGAGATTATTCGGCCAATGCTTGCCACAGGGCAGGTTATTCTTTGCGACCGTTTTTTTGATTCCACCACGGCCTATCAAGGTTATGGTCGTGAACTTGATTTGAAAAAAGTTGCCGAGGTCATCGATTTTGCAGTGGGCGAAACGCGCCCTGATTTAACCTTGCTGTTGCATGTGCCAATTGCAGTCAGTGAAGCGCGGCGGCAAACTCGTCAGGCGATGCTTCTGGATGTCCCGCAGAAGAAGAACCGAAAACAAGTGGCGACGCTGCCGTTTGCAGAGACATTGCGCGATCGGATGGAAGAAGCCGACCGAACCTTTTTCGAGCGTGTCGAAAAAGGGTATCTTGCCATTGCGTCTGCCGAACCAGACCGCATCAAACAAATCGACGCGACGCAATCAATGGAATCTGTCACACACGAAATTTGGAAACTGGTCGAACCGCTGGTCAAAAAAGCCCAAGCCCGCCGTTGACAAAAGTTCACTTTCCGATACCGTTTGCCGCTCTGAATTAATTAGAATTTATGCCGAATACAAAATCTGCCGGACGTCGCATGCGCAACAGCGCACGCAAACAATTGCAAAACAAAAGCATCAAATCGCGTCTCGGGACGCTGCAAAAGAAATATGCTGACTTCGTGACCGCTGGCAAAAAGACAGAAGCCACAGCTGCCTACAAAGATCTCAGTTCCGCCTTGGACAAAGCCGCCAAGACCGGCACGGTTCATCGCTCGACTGCCAGTCGCAAAAAATCGCGCCTTGCTCTTCAGCTCAACAAAGTGAAGTAAAACCCTTTTAAAAAACGACCGTGGCCGCAAGCTCACACTTGCGGCCATTTTTATTTTTTACGACTTCTCAAAGGTGTTCTTCCCCGCGACGCAATTGGAACGGGACGCTTTTCACAACTTCCGTTATCAAATCGCCAAACTTGTAGTCGTGTTTCGCCGCGCGTTGCGTGATTTCGTTGATCGCGCATTTGTCATACATTTCCAGTCCGCGACCCAGAGCGTAAGTAAGCAGTTTTCCGGTGAGGCAACGGATAAATTCTTCTCGTTTGCTAGCGATAAGAATTTTCCTGAGCTCAATTGCGTCATGGAACGTTTCGCCACTGACCAGTTGGCCGCTAGAATCAATGGATGCGTCGCCATCTTGATTTCTCCATGCACCGATGCCGTCGAAATTTTCGAAGGCAAATCCGATCGGGTCCATCCGAGCGTGACAAGCAGCGCAATTTGGATCGGCGCGATGTTGTTCCATTCGCTGGCGCAATGTGCCGGTGAGGGTTGCTCCTTTTTCGTCCTTCAAATCGGGAACATTGGGTGGTGGCGGCGGCGGCGGGGTGCCAAGGATATTCTCCAAAACGAATTTGCCACGTTTGACCGGTGAGGTGCGGGTTGGGTTTGACGTGAGTGTCAAAATGCTGGCGTGGCTGAGAATTCCGCTGCGCGAAGTGCCTTTTAAAGTCACGCGCCGAAATTGTTCGCCGAAAATTCCTGGCATTCCGTAGTGCTTGGCGAGTCGTTCATTTAGAAAAGTGTATTTCGCATCCAGCAATTCGAAAACGCTGCGGTTTTCTTTTAGCAGTGATTCAAAAAAAAGTTCGGTTTCCTTGCGCATGGCGACGCGCAACGGTTCGTCAAAGTCGGGAAATTTTTTGGCGTCGGGCATAACCAGGTTGAGGTTGCGAATTTGCAACCATTGTCCGGCGAAGTTTTCGGTGAGCGCAGAAGATTTATTGTCGCGCAACATGCGGCGAACTTGAGATTCCAAATTTTTCCGCAAATTGCCGTGTTTGGCCAATTGCAACAGTTCGTCATCGGGCATGCTGCTCCAAAGAAAATAGGAAATCCGCGAAGCGAGAGCGTATTCGTCCACCGGATAAATTGCTTTGGAATTATTTGGGTCAGGCTGAAGTTCGCCACGAAAAAGAAAATGCGGCGAAAC
>JBKJOZ010000086.1:0-6477 GCA_046595315.1 Limisphaerales bacterium | reverse complement strand
CCGGCATCAAACGAGTCATCGCCATCGCCAGCGGAAAAGGTGGCGTGGGCAAATCTACAGTTTCCGTCAACCTCGCCTGCGCCTTGCAAAAACTGGGCGCAAAAGTTGGATTGCTCGACTGCGATATTTATGGGCCGAGCATTCCGTTGATGATGGGTATCAACCAAAAACCGACTCTCAGCGCGGATGAAAAAATGGTTCCGCCGGAAAACTACGGCGTGAAATTGATGAGCATGGGTTTTTTAATCGAAGGCGATGCGCCGGTGATTTGGCGTGGGCCCATGATCATGAAAACCATCCAACAATTCGTCCATTCCGTTGATTGGGGCGATTTAGATTTTTTGCTCGTCGATTTGCCACCCGGCACGGGCGACGCGCAACTTTCCCTCTGCCAAACCGTGCCGCTCGACGGCGGCGTGATTGTGACCACACCGCAAGAAGCGTCGCTTGGCGTCGTGCGAAAAGGCGTGGCGATGTTTGAAAAAGTGAATGTGCCAATTCTTGGGATTGTGGAGAATATGAGTTATTTCATCACGCCAAACGGCGAACGTGTTGAAATTTTCGGCCATGGCGGCGGTCGCGCGGAAGCCGCGCGCAAAGGCGTGAGTTTTCTGGGTGAAATTCCGCTCTTCACCGAAATCCGCATCGGCGGCGACGCAGGTTCACCCGTGGCGGCGACGGCTCCTGATTCGCCTGCGGGAAAATGTTTTTCGGAGATCGCAAAAAATTTGCTAGAAAAGTTAGCGTAGTTTGACGCTACCGTGCCGCTGAATTACTTTTTGAATTGCCATGAAAAAGCGCGCGGTGTTACATGCTTGTGACATCCCAGTAACGAATTTTTATGTCGAATAATTCAGAAAGTTCCAGCGGCAATGACCTCGTAAAAAATTCGTCGCTCTACCGTGAGTTTCAAGCCGAGCGGGAAGAAATTTTGCGCCACAAATGGATCGAGTCAGAAAAAGAAGGCCATGACATTGGGTTTGAACGAGCTTTGACCGATTGGATTATTAAACATCGTTCCAGATGGCGCAAAACACGGCAGACGGCGAATAATTAAATCGGCGCCCAAGCGGAAGTCCCTTTAACGCGATCCAGCGAGTTCGCGAAGGAACAAATGAAAACTAAATATACAATTTGCAGCGGCGGTCTTTGACCGTCGTATTTTTTTGCCCAAATGCCTGAATCAACCATCATTCTAAATTCCTCCGCGATGCAACGCGCCCTCACCCGCATCGCGCACGAAATCGCCGAGCGAAATGAAAAAGGCAGCGATGTCGTCCTCGTTGGAATTCAACGCGGCGGAGTTATCCTCGCGCAACGGCTCGCGAAAATTCTAAACGGCATCTGGAACCAAATTGTTCCTGCCGGCACTCTCGATGTTTCTATGCATCGCGACGACCTTGCACACAAAGCTGCACCAAATATTTTCCCCACCGAGATTCCGTTCGACGTGACCGGAAAAACTGTCGTGCTGGTCGACGATGTTTTGTTCAGCGGCAGAACCATTCGCGCCGCACTTGACGCGCTTAATGATTTTGGTCGTCCAAAATATATTCAACTTGCAGTGCTGATTGACCGAGGGCATCGCGAATTGCCAATCAAAGCTGATTTCGTTGGTAAAAATGTTCCGACATCGTTGGCCGAAAAAATCGTTGTTCAAATGCAGGAAACCGATGGCAAAGACGAAGTGACGCTGGAAAAAATTTGAAATGAGTTGGAACCGAAAACATCTGCTCGACATCGAATCGCTCACGGCGGAGGAAATTACGACCGTGCTCGAAACGGCGCGCGCTTTCAAAGCCGTCGGTCAACGCGCTATTAAGAAAGTTCCGGCGCTTCGTGGAAAAACAATCGTAAATCTTTTCGTCGAACCTTCGACACGAACGCGAATTAGTTTTGAACTCGCCGCCCAACGGCTCAGTGCCGACGTGATTAATTTTAACGCGGAAGCGTCATCATTAAAAAAAGGCGAGACCCTCAAAGACACCGCCAAAAACCTTGAAGCGCTCAACGCCGACATCATCATCATTCGCCACAGCGCGAGTGGTGCGCCGCATTTTCTCGCGAGATTTTTGAACGCCAGCGTCATCAACGCCGGTGACGGCGCGCACGAACATCCCACCCAAGCCTTGCTCGACACTTTCACGATTTTGGAAAAAAAAGGAAAAATCGCCGGACTGAACGTCACGATCCTCGGCGACATTCTCTACAGCCGCGTCGCGCGCTCCAACATCTGGGCGCTCACGAAACTCGGTGCGAAAGTCACGCTCTGCGGTCCATCCACGCTCGTGCCGAAAATTTTTGAGCAAATGGGTTGCCGTGTGACGCACAACGTGGATGAAGCGATTGCGAATGCCGACATTATCAATCTTTTGCGCATCCAACACGAACGTCAGCGCAAAAGCATGTTCCCGAGCCTCGGTGAATACACGAGTTTGTTCGGATTGAATAAAGCGCGCCTGGAAAAAACGAAGCCTGACGCTCTCATCATGCATCCCGGCCCGATTAATCGCGGAGTGGAAATCGACAGCGAAATCGCCGATTGCAGCCGCTCCGTTATTTTGGAACAAGTTACCAATGGCCTCGCCGTCCGCATGGCCGTTTTGTTTTTAGTCAACGGCGGAAAAGGTCCTCAGGAAATTGCGGCCTAAGATGATTCAAAGCTGGAACACTTTTTTTTGGATCGGGCTGGGCAGCGCCCTCGGTGGCATGGCTCGTTTTGGCTTATCCGTTTTTTTTGCCGCACGATTGGGACAAAATTTTCCGTGGGGAACAATTTTCGTGAATATCTCTGGGTCATTCGCGATTGGCATTTTCGCAGCCATGGCCGATGAGCCGGGCCGATTCTCGCTTTCAATCGGAATGCGCCAATTTTTAATGGTCGGCGTCTGCGGTGGGTTCACTACGTTTTCCTCATTCAGTATTCAAACGCTGGAATTGATGCGCGACGGGCACCTTTCGCAGGCAATGGCTAACGTAGTTAGTTCGGTTTTGTTTTGCCTGCTCGCAGTGTGGGGCGGACACCATTTCGGGCAATTTCTAAACACTAAATGATGGAACATTTCGCGACTGGTTTGACACCCTTTCGGCCTTAACCTACCGTCCATTTCAATGTCGTTGCGTGGAAAAAAACTCGGATTACTTATTTCGTCCCGGCCCGATTCCCCAAAATTTCAGCAGGGATTGAGTCTTGCTGAAGCCGCTTTGGCTGAAGGAGTGGACGTCTATCTTTATTGTATCGACGACGCAGTGAAAGGTGTTGACCAACCCCAATTGCAATCCCTCAAAGAGCGGGGTTTAAAACTTTTCGCCTGCGCTTATGGGGCGCATCGCCGCAATTATCCCTTGAGCGACAAGGCCACTTTCGCTGGGCTGACGGTGGTGAGCGACATCATTGCCGGCACGGATCGTTTTCTAAGTTTCAATTGATTTGAATCATGGCGAATCCCAAAGTGCTTTTTATTGTCAGCGGCGACCCTCGAACCAGTGCGCGCCCAGCGGAAGGCGTTCGCATCGCAGCGGGCGTCGGCGCTTGGAAAAAAGCTGACATCACCCTTTATTTGCGCAACGCCGCTGTTTTGGCTTTGAGTGAATTTGCGGATGAATTGGTGGACGAAGACAATTACACCCGTTATTTGCCGATCGTGGCCGAATTTGGCCGCCCGATTTTCGTGCAAAAAAATGCACGTGAACTTTTGGAAATTGGTGAGACCGCGTTGAAATTCAAAGAAATTTCCGACGGCGAACTGGCCGAGCTAGCAGCGAACAGCACTTACGTCGTTCGGTTTTAATTTATGCCCGCCATCCTGCACATCCTCACGCAACCTGACGACGTCCTCGCTCGCGACGTGATCAACCTACAAAAAGCGAAGCCTGAAAATAAAATTGAAGTCGTGGATTTGAATCAGCCGGAAGCAGATTACAAAAAGCTGTTGGAAAAGATTTTCGTGGCCGACTCGGTGCAGGTGTGGTGAATTTTTTTAAATCTTAGCTAAGCCACATTCTGGAAAGCGCGGCTACCGGCGCAATTTTCCCTCGGTTGGAGCTAAAAGTTGACGAACCAACAGCCGCACATTCCGGGAAATACTGGCGCAGGAAACTGCCGGAGCAACGCCGCCATCGCGGATATTCCAGTAATAAATTTTCGCCGTCATCTGCGGAAACATTGCTTCCAATCGCGACTGATGTTCACGCCGCTCCATCGCAATCACCACATCGGCCAATTCAAAATCTACCCTCGAAATCTGTGTCGGCGAACCACTGGCGTAAAATGCTGGAATAGCTCGTTTCTCCAATTCCGCCAAAACCTGCGGTGCCACACTGCCTTCGCGTGGCTCGACATCGATGCCGCGCGAAAATGTTTTCAGCGGTAACGCGTTTTTTTCCGCGACGAATTTCAAATACGCCTCGGCAAACCGGCTTCGATAAAAATTGCCTGTGCAGACGAATAAAATGCGCGTCGGCCGCTGCGGCGTGGCCGCTGCGAAATGACTGGCAGCCTGGCCGTCCCCGCCATTCATCCAGAGATGCAATCCCAGAACACTGACAAAAAATTTGAGTGGAAAATTCCCCATAAATTCCCTCATCGCCGGTTGATTCAAAACGCCGCGTTACCTTGGGTTGTCCAGAATTTCATCCTTGTTTTGCACAAAATGCAGATCCTTCAGATTAACCATGAAATTGTGGGTCGAACCGATTTCGCTCACTATCATGAATTGTTTTCCTAGGACCGAATTCTCTATTCCATCCGTCCCACGGAAATCCACGCGGCGCACCAGATGGACCCGGCGCGAAATAAATTCCCGGCGCAGAACCATCGGATTTTTTGAGACACTTTTTTGCAACTTCACGCCATTCTCCTCAATGGGATAAACCACATATCCGGCTTCTGAAAGAAACGCGTCGTAGGGCATTTCCGCCAGCTTCGCTTCGTCCAGATCGCCTTCGCTTCGAATCGATTCTTTTTTGGGCGACGCCGCCGACACTTCCGGTTCAGCCGGAAAATTCACCGCGTAATTTGTGGTCACCAGAATCGTCCGGGTTTCCGGTTCGCTGGTGCCCGTTCCGGACGAGCCTCCTCCTGTTTGCGCAAAGCTCAGAGACTGCGTTGCAACCATCATCAGACATGTAGCCATTAACAAATATTTTTTCATAACTGCCTTTCTTTTTGTGAGACTAAATCCGCACCGGCCAACGATCAGAAAGACCACGTCGAGACATCGGGAGGAAACTATTCTCTTGGAGCGAAACCGTCGCAGAAAGGTGCGCTTACTCAACAGCGCGGGAGGCTTAATTTGAGATGGTGAAAACGCCCAACACAGCCGCGCTCGCAGAGCGTGGCTGTGTTGCAATCGCATATTTAAAATGCGACGAAGTAAAAATTTATCCTTCGGAAATCTTTTGGAAATTAGACGATTCGGATTTCGTAATGACCCGCGTCGACTCCGTCAATTTGCGCGCTTCGTAATCAGTCTTCGTGCTGCGATCAAACCAGACTCCGTTGGGAAGACGCGTTCGTTCGAGCCAGAACGCGGCGCGTTTCAGCGAGCCAAGCAAGCCGCCGCCCACCGGAATTTCCGAGTTCACGCTGATCTGCGCCTTGGCCACTTCAAACTCCTCGGCGTCAATCCACAACTTTCCTTGCGCCTGGTTCAAGACTCGTTCGGCCAATTCTTTGCCTGGCAGATTTTTTTGCTTCGGCTGGAATGCCACCACAAACGCTTGACGGCCATTGATGTTCAATTGGCCAACCAAAGTAAAAACGTATTTGCTGATGAGTTCCGGCGTTAAAATATTGATGTAATCACCCCGTTTTTTCGCGGTAACTTTCCCCAGTTTCAATGGTTCGCTGTTTTCGTCCGCGTCGATTTTTTTCGCTTGCGCCTTGGTTTCTCCGGGCGCAACGACCCGCTTTTTAACCAGGCAACCAAATTTCAAAAACACCTCGTGCAAACTTTTCTTGCGCTCTTTGAGTTCGCCTTTGTCATCGATTTTTTCCGTCTCCGTCACCTTCGTAAAAGTGTATTGCTTCGTCGCCAGATCCGCTTCGGCGCGGCGCGATTGTTCAATTGCTTTGTGGATAATCTGATCGGCGGACGGCGCGGCATCCGCAGCGAACAGGCGTGGCGTTTGCAGCAAAATTCCTGTCGCAAAAATGATTCTGAAATTTAAAATTTTCTTCATGGAGGCGGGAAGTTGCCACACATCAAGCTCAGCGCAAGGGGGCGAGACCAAGTATTTTTACCGAGAAAATTTTTACGGAAAGCCCGATCAACGGTGAGTTAACTCACGAATCTTGAGATTGCGGAACCAGGCCTCGTCCTGGTGGTCGGTCAAAAGAATGTGGCCTTTGATTTTATAGCCGAAATCAGCGACGTCTTTGAACTTGCTCTGGGCAATCGCCGCTTTGAGTTCAGGGCTGCCCAGTTTGTAAGCCAAAACTTTTTCGCCGTTCAACCAATGTTCGACCAGATTTCC
>JBKJOZ010000048.1:0-13830 GCA_046595315.1 Limisphaerales bacterium | reverse complement strand
GGCGCGGATTGTTTTGCAGGATTTCACGGGAGTTCCACTTCTCGTCGATTTGGCCGCGATGCGTTCCGCTGTCGCGTTGATGAAAAAAAATCCGAAAATGATCGAGCCACTCGTGCCAGTGGATTTGGTGGTGGATCATTCCGTGCAAGTCGATTTCGCGGGAACTGCCGACGCGATGATGCGGAATCTCGATGTGGAATTTCGCCGCAACCGCGAGCGCTACCAACTTTTGAAATGGGGCATGCAGGCGTTTGAAACGTTCAAAGTCGTGCCGCCGGGAATCGGCATCGTGCATCAAGTGAATCTGGAATATCTGGCCAAAGGCGTTCTCGCGAAAGACGGCGTTTATTATCCCGACACACTCGTCGGCACCGATTCTCACACGACGATGATTAACGGTTTGGGCATCGTCGGATGGGGCGTCGGCGGAATCGAAGCCGAAGCTGGGATGCTCGGCCAACCGGTTTATTTTCTCACGCCTGATGTGGTCGGCGTCCATTTGACTGGCGCGTTGAACGAAGGCGTCACCGCAACGGATTTGGCTTTGACGATTACGCAAATGTTGCGCAAAGCAAAAGTCGTCGGAAAATTTGTGGAATTTTACGGCCCGGGTGCGGCGGCGTTGGCGGTGGTGGATCGCGCGACGATCGCCAACATGGCTCCGGAATACGGCGCGACCATGGGCTTTTTTCCGATTGATGCGGAGACGGTAAATTATTTGCGCGCCACCGGACGCAGCGAAGAACATTGCAAGCTCTACGAAAATTATTATCGCGCGCAGAATCTTTTCGGCATGCCGGACAAAGGAACGATTGAATATTCCGTCAGCCTCGAAATGGATTTGGCGACCGTCGTTCCGAGTGTGGCCGGGCCGAAACGTCCGCAAGACAGAATTGAATTGCCGAAGTTGAAAGACGAATTCATCAAAGCGTTTTCACAACCGGTTTCCGAAAATGGTTTCAACAAACCTGCGGAAGATTTGGTGAAGACTTTTGAAATCGATTGCCAACGCACCGTCGTTCCCGGCGGTGGAAGTCAGGAACCGGTTTCGCTTCGTCAAGCCGCCCAGCAAGAAACGAATCCCACGACTGAATTGGAAATGGCGAACAACCGCCCCACGCCAGATCGTGTGCAAGTGGCTGAGATCGTTTGCGGAGGCGAAATCCGCCACGGCAGCGTTTTGATTGCGGCGATCACGAGTTGCACCAACACGAGCAACCCGAGCGTCATGCTGGCTGCCGGTCTCGTTGCAAAAAAAGCCGTGGAAAAAGGTCTCAAACCAAATCCATACGTGAAAGCGTCGCTCGCTCCTGGCTCGCGCGTCGTCACCGACTATTTGGAAAAAGCCGGTTTGCAAAAATATTTGGACGATCTCGGATTCAATCTCGTCGGCTACGGCTGCACGACTTGCATTGGCAACTCCGGCCCGCTTTCCGCTCAAATCGAAGACACGGTAATCAAAAATGATCTGGTCGCGGCTTCAGTGCTTTCGGGTAATCGCAACTTTGAAGCGCGTGTGCATCAAAGCATCAAGGCGAATTTTTTAATGTCGCCGCCGCTCGTGGTAGCGTTTGCGCTCGCTGGAAGAATTGATATTAATTTAACCACCGAACCGATTGGGCGGGGGAAGGATGGCAAAGATGTTTTCCTCAAAGACATTTGGCCGACGCTGGCGGAGGTGCGTGATCAAATGCGCAGCGCGTTGACGCCGGAAATTTTCCGCAATCTTTACTCGAACTTCGCCGAGCAAAATCCGAAGTGGAACGAAATTCCCTCCAGGGTGGGAAATATTTACGAGTGGGACGGCAAGAGCACTTACATTCAAGAGCCGCCGTTTTTTACGAACTTCAGTTTGCAGCCGGGAGAAATTGCAGAAATTCAAGGCGCGCGTCCGCTCGGAATTTTCGGCGACAGCGTGACGACAGATCACATTTCACCCGCCGGCAGCATCAAGAAAAGTTCTGCCGCTGGGAAATATCTGATTGAACAAGGCGTGAATTTTATCGATTTCAACAGCTACGGTTCGCGTCGCGGTAATGATCGTGTGATGACGCGAGGCACATTCGCCAATGTGCGCATTAAAAATCTGATGGTTCCCGGCGTCGAAGGCGGCGTGACGAAATTTCAACCGACCGGTGAAGACATGAGCATCTTCGACGCGGCGATGAAATATGCAGAAACCAAAACGCCATTGATTGTTTTGGCGGGTCACGAATATGGCACCGGAAGTTCGCGCGATTGGGCGGCGAAAGGAACAAAACTTCTCGGCGTGCGCGTGGTGGTGGCGCAAAGTTTCGAGCGCATTCATCGCTCGAATCTCGTCGGCATGGGCGTGTTGCCACTGCAATTTAAAGACGATGTTTCTGCCCAGACCCTGAAACTCGACGGCACCGAAATTTTTGACGTGGTTGGCTTGAATGCCGAAATAAAGCCGCAACAAGATTTGCTTCTTCGCATCACGCGAGCCAATGGAAAAGCAGAAGAAATTCCAGTGACGTGCCGGATCGATACTCCGATTGAAATCGATTACTATCAGCACGGCGGCATTTTGCCATTTGTTCTCCGCCAATTGGTTGAGAATGCGTAAAAATAAAACGCGGACGTGTTTGTCCGCGAATTCCGATGAAAGATTTTCCTTCAAAACGCGCGGACGAGAATGTCCGCGTTCCTCAAAGCATTTCAAAAATCGCGTCGGAAATTATTGGCAAATCTGACCAGGAACATCCGGCGGACTCGGTCTTGCGCGTGGAACTAAAGCGGCGAAAAACTTTGACGCGCGATGAAAGCCGCAAGATCAGCCGCGCGGTCTTCACCTATTTTCGTTGGTTCGGTTGGCTCGATCCGCAGAAGCCACTTGGCGGAAATCTTTTTGTGGCAGAACAACTCGCGGAAAAATTCGCGCGCGAACCGCAGCGATTTTCCGATGAAGAACTGCTGGCTAAAACAATTCCAGCCTGGGTGAAAGAGAGCATGGAAGTTTCCCCGGAGTGGCTCCGCGCCCTGCAAAGCGAACCGAAACTGTGGTTGCGCGCCAAACATGGTCAGGCGAGTCGCATTGCCGAAGCGCTCGGGTTTTCTTTGCTGGAGAAAGAGACGTTGTTGACGGACGCAATCGAGTATCGAGGCAAAGAAGATTTATTTCGTTCGCCGGAATTTCAAAATGGCGATTTTGAATTGCAGGACATCAGCTCGCAGGCGGTCAGTGTGATTTGCGATCCGAAATCCGGCGACACGTGGTGGGACGCATGCGCGGGTGAAGGCGGAAAACTGCTGCACCTTTCGGAGTTGATGGACAACAAAGGTTTGATCTGGGCGAGCGACCGCGCGGAGTGGCGTTTGAAAAAATTAAAACAGCGGACGGCTCGCGCCAAAGTTTTTAATTATCGCGCAGCAAGTTGGGACGGTGGAAAAAAACTTCCAACGAAAACTAAATTTGACGGAGTGCTCGTGGATGCGCCGTGTAGCGGAATCGGAACGTGGCACCGAAATCCACAAGCGCGCTGGACCGCGTCAGCCAACGACGTAAAAGAGTTGAGCGAGATTCAGCGGAATCTTTTGCTGCACGTGGCGGATTCCGTGAAGCCCGGTGGAAAATTGATTTATTCCGTCTGCACGTTATCGCGCGATGAAACGCTCGGCGTTGCGGAATTTTTCCAAAACGAGCGCAAAGATTTTGAGCCGTTGGAAATCAAGAATCCATTCAAGCCCACCGAATCGTCGCGCCAACTGTGGTTCTGGCCGCAATCGACAGGTGGAAACGGGATGTTCGTCGCCGCGTGGAAACGAATTTAGCTGGAACGGAACAGGTCGTCCGAGCGTGTGTTTTTACTGTCTTCAAAAACTTTATTTGGACCCGCTGACCGAATTAAAATTCCGTTGTTCGAAAAATAAATTTGGATAGCCGTGCCCCACGGATCGACGATTTCGCCTTTGGTGTTCAACTCATTTTTACGCGCGACCAGAATTAGAATTTTTTTGTCGGTCTGACCGGTCAATGCCTTGGAAATTTCAACTAGTCCACCAGATGGGTAGCTGCCCACGAATTCTTTGTATTGCTGCATTCCAAGAATGAGGCTGTCGGCGTCCTCGACAAATTTTGTAACCCGCGCATCGGTTTTTTGCAGAAGTGCCGGCATGAGAAACCAGGCGCCCAGCAGAAGCAGAACCACGATGACGATCGGAACAATTGCTTTTTTCATAATGCGATTTGAGGTTCAAGTTGTGGGTTGGAAAGTTTGTTAAGCTTGGGAGAAATGCGAGCCGTGGCCGTGCTGGAACGAATGACCAGATCAGCTAAAAGACGTTTTGACGCAGGTTTTTCACCTGCCAAAATTTGGAGCATGCAATCAACCGCGGCTTCGCCCATGCGATATTTGGGTTGTCGCAAGGTGGTCAACGGGACGCGAAAATATTCCGCAGCCAAAATATTTCCGTAGCCCACCAGCGAAATATCTGTGGGGATTTTCATGCCTTGGTTAAGAAAAATATTGGCGGCCCCGATGGCGACGAGGTCATTCACCGCTTGAACGGCAGTGACTTGGAGCGATTCGTTGATCAGTTGAAGAGCGGCCATTTCCCCTTCGTCGATAGTTGAACCAGCGGCGAAAATGAGGCGATCATCCAAGTCAATATTCGCGTTGCGCAGGGCGCGGCGATAGCCTTCGAGGCGTTCCTGGGCCCAAGGCGAACCGGGCGGGCCGCTCAAAAAAGCAATTCGCTTGTGGCCCAGTTCAATCAAGTGAGAAGTCGCGGCCTGGCTGGCAGCGATGTCGTCGCTTTCCACGTTGGCGAACTGCATACAAAACAGTCCGCATTGGCCGAGAACCACGGTGGGCGTATTGCGTCGTTTGAGTTCTTCGTAAATGGGTGCGCTTTGCGCTAAACGATAAACGGGCGTGATAAACAGACCATCGACTCGGCGGGATAGCAGACGGCGCACACTCGACTCTTCGCGCTCCGGAAGATTCATCGTATGCGCCAAAATTAAATCGTAACCCAACTGGCGCGTCCGCTCTTCGATGGCGGCGACCATGCGGGAAAAAAGCGGATTCGTGATTGAGGGAATGACCAAGCCAAACATTTTCGAAGTGCGATTTCGTAAATTTTGCGCCATCGAATCAGGCACATAACCCATTTGATCGGCTAATAATTTGATGCGCGCCTTGGTGGCGGGAGAAATATCGGCGGCGTCCCGTAATGCCTTGGAAATGGTCATTACGGAAACTCCGGCCTTGGCTGCAATGTCTTTTAAACGAACCATAAAATTTTTCTAACTGCGTCTCGGTCAGACATTTGAGCCACTCCAATGGAGTTTTTGGCGCAAGGTGTCGAAGAATGAACCTCCTCCGGGATGCAACAGTCGTGCCACCCGTCGGCTCCGACGAATCGTTATGATGTCGCCCGCCAATAAATCGACTTGCACCTGACCGTCGGCGGTCGCGGTCGTTTCCACTTTTTGGCTGATGACCTTCACTTGCACCGTTGAATCAAGACCGACGATGACCGAGCGATTGGACAGCGTATGTGGGCAAATTGGAGTGATGGCGAAAACTTTTGCCGCTGGGCTGACAATCGCGCCGCCTGCGGAAAGAGAGTAAGCGGTCGAACCGGTGGGCGAACTGATGATCAAACCGTCGCAACGATAACAGGTCAAAACCTGTCCATCAACCGTGACTTCCAGTTCGATCATGCGCGGAGCCGCGCCACGGCTGATCACGATGTCATTGAGGGCAGACAAATGGATTTTTTTTCCAGCGCGTGTTTCGCCCCGTGCCGAAAGCAGCGGGCGCGATTCAATTTTGAAATCGTTCTTCCAAACTTTGGCAAGAGCTTGCGGCAAATTGTTTGATGGAACGGCGGTGAGAAAACCGAGTCGTCCCACATTGACTCCAAGAATCGGCGTAATTGCTCCATCGATTTCACGCACGACGCGCAGCATCGAACCGTCTCCACCAAAAACCAAAAGCAAATCGACTTCCCGCGCGAGGCTCGCCAGATCCGGGCAGCCCGTGATTTTCAACCCCGCCATTTCCGCGGTGATGATGTCTGAGCAAACCGTGCGTCCCGTTTTCGAGACCATTGCAGCCGCTTTTTGAACGAGCTTTCGACTCGCCGGTTTTTCCGAATTGGTAATGATGCCAACGCGATTGATTTTTTCAGGTAAGTTTTTCAAGTAGAATCAAAAATTCTTTGTTGCCAGCTGGGCCGAGCAGGGGAGATTCGGTTTCGCCGCGCCATTGTAACGCAGTATGATGGCCGACAAACGTTTTTAGTTCCTGCAAGACGCGCTGGTGGATGACGGGATCGGTGATCACGCCAGCGCCTTTATCCACTTCAGCTTTTCCTGCTTCAAATTGCGGTTTCACCAAGGCGACGATTTTACCAATCGAGTGGAGCAATGCAATTGCGGTGGGAAGAATCATGCGCAGAGAAATGAAGGAGCAATCAATGACGATCAGGTTTGGCGCAAGAAACGGTTGAGGAAATTGCGCGGGAGTCAGGGTGCGCGCATTGATTTTTTCCATGACCATGACGCGCGGATCCTGGCGAAGTTTCCAAGCCAATTGCCCGTGTCCGACATCGACCGCATAAACTTTGGCCGCGCCGCGCTGGAGCAGGCAATCGGTGAAGCCGCCCGTGGACGCGCCCAGATCAATCGCAATTTGTCCCGTGACCTCGAGTTGAAAATAAGTCAGCGCATGTTCGAGTTTATGTCCCCCACGGCTCACAAATTTTTCCGGGGCGGTGAGAGCGATTTGATCCTGGATGCGAATGGAATCGCTCGGTTTGTGCGCGAGTTGTTCATTGATGCGCACCAGTCCGGCGAGGATGGCGCGTTTGGCTTTTTCGCGACTTTCGCAAAGGCCTCGGTCAACGAGTGCTTGGTCGAGGCGTGACATGGATCGAGTTACCGCAGCGGCGCAGAAACGTGGAATTATTTTTTGGCTTGGGCAACGCGTAGCTGAATTTCGCGGAAATTATTTAGAAACAAATCGTTGTCTCCAACGACTTTTTGCACGAGCTGGCCAATCAAAGGTATTTCGGAATAACTGATTACGGCATGGACGCTGTGCTGAAAAGCTTGAAGCGAATTCAATGTTTCAAAGGATTCGCCGAGCAAAATAATTGCAGAATGGCGACGCTGGTTCATCGGCATGTCCTGCAACAGTTGCAAGGTCGTGTTGTCAGAGGGTTCGCCGCCAAATTTTTCTTCGATAATGACGACCTGATAAGGCACTTGGCTGAATCGACTCGGAAATTCCAAATGCCCGCCGATTTTATGGACTTTGTAACCCAGTTCCAAAAGGGCCATTTCTGCGGTGGATTGCCATTCGGGCGTGCTAATGGCGAGGAGCGCCGGTTTGTCCGTAGCGGTAATAAAATCAAATTGTTCCGCCATAAATTATTTTAGTTTTAAGGTAGCTGGCAGAGGAGGCACTGCGGTTTTGTTGCTATCGACAGATCTCATTCGCAAATCAGTCACCGAGGTTGTCATTTCGCCGCGCGCTTTTTTGATGTTGTCGATACCTCGCGTCACCGGACCTCGTTTGCTGCAGTAAAGTAATGCCGTTTCTTCCGTAATAGCTCCCTGTTCAAAAGCTTCCAGACAGGCCTGGTCAAATGTGCGCCAGCCGAAGGGATAACTTGCTTCGATAATTTCGTAAAAACTTCTGCCTTCGCTTTCGCCCTGGGCGATACTTTCCTTGGTTCGGAGATTGGCTCCCATGATTTCGAGCAAGGCTTGGCGACCGCCGCCCACTTTCGGGGCAAGACGCTGGCTGATAACCCAGCGCAACGTATCGGCCAACCGCAGGCGTATCTGCTCTTGTTCCTCTTGCTCGAACATACCGAGAATACGATTAACGGTTTGTCCGGCATCAATTGTATGAAGGGTGCTGACGACCAGATGTCCTGTTTCAGCGGCACTCAAACCAATCTCGACCGTTTCGCGATCGCGCATTTCACCCACCAAAATCACTTTGGGTGCCTGACGCAACGCGGCGCGCAAACCGTTGGCAAACGTGTTGAAATCCGTTCCCATTTCGCGCTGGTTAAACGTAGCTCGCTTTTGCGGATGAACGAATTCCACCGGATCTTCCAGCGTAATAATGTGAATGGATTTGGATTCGTTAATTTCATTGAGCAATCCAGCTAAGGTCGTGGATTTGCCAGAACCAGTGGCGCCTGTTACCAAAACCAGTCCGGTTTTTTCCTTGGCCACGGCGTTAAAAATATCCGGCATCCTTAATTCTTTTAACGTCGGAATCTGCGTGTTTAATTTTCGCATGACGACGGAATAATTGCCGCGTTGCGAAAAAATATTGACGCGGAATCGGGCCAAATCACTCAGCGAATAAGACGAATCGCAAGAACCGGAGCGCAACAAATCTTCCGTCAAGCGCGGACTGCCCCCAATCAGATTGAGCGCGATCATTTCTGTTTGATAAGGCGTAAGATTGGCGATCGGTGGATTGCAGTGGACGGCAATTAATTGCCCGGAATGCTCAACCTGTAACGGCTTGTTCACCGTGAAATTAAGGTCGGAAACGTCCTTTTTTGTGTCGAGCACCGTTGATGAATTTAACATCGGTGTCGAGTCCAGCATCATGGCCAGAATATGATCAAGTTCAGTGCGGCGCATAGGTGTGAAGGTTCAACTCAACTTTCGTCATCTTCCGGCGGATGGGCCAAAAATGGTCGGAATTTTTTCTTATCAATACATTTGTCGTAGGCTTCCTCCGGCGAAATACGCTTCATCTTCAAGTGATCCATGATCGAGTCGTCCAGTGGCGTATTGCCCCATTTTTTGCCGACCTGAATCATACCGGGAATTTGATGCGTCTTGCCTTCGCGCACGAGGTTGGCGACGGCGGTGGTGAATACAAGAATTTCCAGCGCAGCAACGCGCCCTTTTTTATCAATTCGTTTGAACAAATTTTGTGCGACGACTCCTTTCAACGCTTCCGACAACGTGGCGCGAATTTTATTCTGCTGGTCTCCGGGAAAAACGTCGATGATACGATCAACCGTCTTCGATGCACTTGGTGTGTGCAGTGTGCCGAACACGAGATGGCCGGTGCTCGCCGCCGTTAATGCCAATTCAATCGTTTCCAAATCGCGTAATTCGCCAACCAGAATAATATCCGGATCTTCGCGCAACGCGCCTTTCAAAGCAGCGGCGAATGACTTCGTGTGGATGCCGACTTCGCGATGGTTGATGAGGCAGTTTTTACTTTCGTGAACGAACTCAATCGGATCTTCGACAGTGATGATGTGATCTTTGCGGTTCTTGTTGCAGTAATCCACCATCGCCGCGAGCGTCGTTGATTTTCCAGAGCCGGTTGGGCCGGTCACCACGACCAAACCTTTGTGCAACATGCAGAACTTTTTCAGCACTGCTGGCAAGGGCGCATCAAATTTCTCGAAATCTTCAAAAGACAAAACTTTGGACGGAATTTGTCGAAAAACGGCGGCCATCCCGTATTTTTGATTGAAATAATTCGCACGAAAACGAGACACATTTGGAATTTCGTAGCCAAAATCGACATCGCCAGTTTCTTCAAAAACTTTAACTTTATATTCCGGCGTGATTTCGTACAGCATCGCTTTGAGGGCGTCGCCTTCGAGCGGGGGATAATCCACGCGTTGCATCTCGCCGTTAATTCGCAAAATGGGCGGATTTCCGGTGGAAAGATGTAGGTCCGACGCCTTTTGCTCGAACATCAAATTAAAAAATGCATCAATTTTAGCCATACGATTTCCGAGAATTCCAAGCAGCTTTATTACCAAGTTGTCTCAATACTGCAAGTCCATGACCGCATTAGTATCAAAATTGAGAAATGAAATCGAGCAAAACGGTGGTATCCCGTTCGCGAGATTTATGGAACTCGCGCTTTATTCGCCCGGGGAAGGATATTACGAACGAACGCAGCAAATCGGTCGGCGCGGAGATTTTTTCACCAGCGTCAGCGTCGGCAATCTGTTCGGTGAACTGCTCGCCTTCCAGCTCGCCGAGTGGTTTGAAAATGAGGCCAAACCCGATTCCATTAAATTACAGATCATCGAAGCTGGCGCGCATGATGGAAGACTCGCCTCGGACATTTTAAATTGGTTCCAGAAACAGTCTCAGCAAATTTTCCAAAAACTGGAATACTGCATCCTTGAACCATCCACCCTTCGCCGAAGTTGGCAGAAAGAAACGCTGCAGAGGTTTCAAAACGTAAAATGGGCCGGAGATTTTTCAGAGCTGGCGGGCGACAAATCGGAGATCTTTCGGATTATTATTTCAAATGAACTTTTCGATTCCATGCCGGTTCATCGGGTTGGCTGGGACGCACAAATAAAAAGCTGGTTTGAATGGGGCGTTAATTTTGACGGAACTCAATTTGTTTGGAAACGCCTTTTAGAAAATCAGAACGAAAGAATTTCATTCCCAAAAATCGCACCTGAATTGATGGATATTTTGCCCAATGGATTTACGACTGAAATTTGTCCCGTCGCAACGGACTGGTATGCGCAAGCAGCCCATAGTTTAGACGCAGGGAAAATGGTCACCATTGATTACGGATTGCTCGACGAAGAATTTTTTGTTCCAGCGCGGAGCCATGGAACGTTGCGCGCATTCCACCGTCATCACGCCAACGCGGAGCTGCTCGCGCGACCGGGTGAACAAGATATCACCAGCCAAGTTAATTTCAGCGCGTTGCAAAATGCTGGCGAAATGACGGGATTGAAAACGGAAGCGTTGATTTCACAAACGAAATTTCTGACCAGCATCGCCGGACAAATGTGGACGAAGCCAAACGGATTTGGCGAATGGGATGCGAGCCGCCGAAGGCAATTTCAAACACTCACTCACCCGGAACATCTCGGACGCAGCTTTCGGGTATTGGTTCAGTCGAGTTGAATCCGTCCACGCTTCCGCCGAAAGGCTCGACGCGGATTCGGCGATGCGTCATGTTTTTCCCGATGAAAAAGCAGAAAGACGAGCTGGCGCGTTTGGTGCAAAAACAAATCGAGTTGCTCGGCGAAGATCCCAAACGAGATGGACTAAAGCGGACGCCCATTCGCGTGGCTGAGTCGCTTAAATTTTTGACGCAAGGCTACAAAACGGATCCCAAGACGGTTTTAAATAACGCGCTCTTTGATGTGAAATCGGACGAAATGGTCATCGTCAAAGACATTGATTTTTACAGTTTGTGCGAGCATCACATGCTGCCCTTTTTTGGAAAATGTCACATCGCTTATTTGCCGACTGGAAAAGTGATCGGCCTGTCCAAATTGCCGAGGCTCGTGGATGTTTTTGCGCGTCGCTTGCAAGTGCAGGAACGAATGACGAGCGAAATTGCCCACACCATTCAGGAGCTAATTCAGGCTGAAGGCGTCGGGGTCGTGATTGAAGCGCAACACCTTTGCATGATGATGCGCGGCGTGGAAAAACAGAATTCTTACGCAATTACTTCGGCGATGTTGGGACGGTTTCGAGACGATGCGCGGACGCGCACTGAATTTCTTGAATTGATTCGCCATCGTCGCAATGGACTTTGATCACTCGCGATTTTTCGAATCGAGCAAAATTGTGACCGGTCCGTCGTTCATTAAATTTACCTTCATGTCCGCTCCGAATGCACCAGTCTGAATCGGTTTTTCAAAGTCAGCGGCGAGCCTCGCGATAAATTTATCGTAAATCGGAATCGCAATTTCAGGCCGCGCCGAACGGCTGTAGGAAGGCCGGTTTCCTTTTTTCGTGCTCGCAAAAAGGGTGACTTGGCTGACCAACAAAATCTCGCCATCAATGTCCTGCACGGAACAATTCATCACGCCAGACGCGTCATCGAAAATTCTCAAACGAACAATTTTTCCGCTCAGCCATTCGATGTCTTCTGCGCCATCCATTTCTTCAACTGCCAATAAAACTAAAAACCCGCGGTGAATTACGCCTTTTACCACGCCGCTGATTGTGACGCTTGCTTGGGAAACTCTTTGGATAACCGCTCTCATTCGCAAAATTATTGCAGAAAATCTTTCATGCTCCGGCGATCTTTTTTCGTCGGACGTCCGCTTCCTTTCGGACGAAACGCGAATGGCTGGAAATTTTTTTCTTTCGGCTTGGAATACTCTGCAGCGGGAGTGAGGTCTTCGAGAAATTGGCCGACCAGTTTCGCGCCCACGCGCTTTTCGAGCAATGCGATGACTTTGATGGTTCGATTAATTTCGCCAGTGACTGCCGTGATGACAGCGCCAATCTTAACGCCCCGTGATGCTTTGGCTGGTTGTCCATTGACCTGAACTTTTCCGTTGGAACACGCGTCCGTCGCCATGCTGCGGGATTTGTAAAGTCGCACTGCCCAAAGCCATTTATCTATTCGCACCGATTGAACAGCGGATTCCATTGGGGCCGACAATTAGTCCTCGGGTTCTTCCGGCGGAGCTTCGGTTGGCGAATTTTGTGGGTCAGGACGATTTCGATTTTCCGGAGGACGGACGCTGCGATCGAAGCGCGCACGGGGCACCTCTCGTTCCCGCGGTGTCAGTTGCCGTTCACGTTGCAAGAAGGACAATGACCTGCGTAACGATTCAATTTCCTTTTCATCGCCAATCTGTTGGCGTTGCGCGTCGTCGAGGGTTTCCAAAACTTCTTCCAATTCACGCAAAGACTCCTTCAAACTTTTGATGATTTCTTCAACTTGCGCCACGGCTTGACCAATGGGCGAACCTGACGGTCTCTGCGGTTGACGCTGTGGCGGCGGTTGTTGCCGAGGGAATTGGGGTCGCGGTTGCGACGGCCCTCGATTGAGTTGTTCGCGATTTGGTTGAGGTCTCTGTTCGGGAATCGACGCGGCAGCCGGTTTTTCTGAAACGGTGATGGCTCCAGATTGTTCGGAGGGAGATTCCCCTGCCGACTGTTCTACAGGGGGCGCGGCGACGCCGATTGGTAAATTCTCCTGCTCGCGGTTATCTCGTGGTCGGCGCGGACCCCGGCGGCGCGGACGGGATGGACGGCGATTTGGACGAGGAGAAATGGGCCCTTGTTGTGGCTCTCCAGATTGTTCGTTCATCTCGCGGTGAACTTGCCCGTCAGTGCGCCAAATGCAACCTCCAAAATGGAACCTCGTCGTCTCAAAAGAGTGTCAATTGCGCCCCTGCAGGAATCCGAAATGCAGCCGTTGAAATTTCCGGTTGCTCAATTTTATCAAAGCCCGCTTTACGACAGGCAACGTGAAATATCTGATTCATTTGTTCCGCAAAAATTCCTTCACCGCGCATGCGAGAACCAAAATTCGGATCATTTAATTTTCCACCGCGCAGGGCGCGAATTTGGTTGAGAACTTTTTCTTTGCGATCGGGAAAATGCATTTCGAGCCATTGCTCAAAAAGCGAACTCACAGCGTAAGGCAATCGCAACGGCAAGTAGCCGACCGATTTCGCGCCGACGTCGCGAGCCGCCTGAATAATTTTTGGCATTTCAAAATCTGTGATGGCAGGAATGACCGGAGCCACCATCACATTCACAAAAACCCCGGCGTCACTCAAAATTTTCACGGCAGCCAGACGATGTTTCGGCAACGCCGCGCGCGGCTCCAATTTTGGGGTCAACGTTTCGTCGAGAGTCGTGATGGAAATGTTCACCCGCACCGCGTTGTGCCTGGCCAGTTCGGCATACAAATCAACATCGCGCGTCACGAGGAAATTTTTCGTGATAATGCCGACCGGGTTTCTGAATTCTGTCAAAACTTCCAAACATCTGCGCGTGAGTTTTAATTTTCGCTCAATCGGCTGGTAACAATCGGTCACGCCGCTCATCACGATGGTTTGCGGTTTCCATTTTTT
>JBKJOZ010000029.1:0-5210 GCA_046595315.1 Limisphaerales bacterium | reverse complement strand
GACTTTGAGTGGCGGCGAAGCGCAACGAATGAAACTCGTGACACACTTGCTCACTGGACTTAAAAATCAAAAGCTCGATGCAAAACTTCCCACCAAAAAACAATCGCAGCTTCCATTAACGCCGCAGGTTCAAAATCCGAGCGGCTCGATTTTTATTTTGGAAGAACCGACGATTGGTTTGCACATCGCGGACGTGCGAAAACTGGTGGAAGTGTTGCAACGCCTCGTCGATTCAGGACATTCGGTGATCGTGATTGAACACAATTTGGATTTGATCGCGGAAGCTGATTGGGTGATCGATCTCGGGCCGGAAGGCGGCGCGGCGGGCGGGGAAATCATTGCCGAAGGAACGCCAGAGGAAATCGCGGCAAACCGGCGCTCACACACCGGACGTTTTCTGGAAAAATTGCTGAAAAATGCCTAGGTCGTACGAAGAACTCGTAACCCGCGAAGTGCTCATCAAAAAACTTTTGCCCACCTGCAAATCGGGATTTCAAATCTGTTCCACGGACAGGAACGTTCGCTGAAGTTTTTATGAGGGATTTGCATCGTATTTCCTCGGGTATTTCTTGACTGCAAATTTCGTTCTTCTACAGTGCGCAGAGTCGAAAACCAACGCGAATTGCCTCTCTTACCGCTAAATCCGTAAGCTCGGTAAATTGCACTGGTCTCTTCATCTCAACCAAATCGCACCATGACATTTCAACGCAACCATTTTGCTGTTCTTTTTCTGACCGTTTTGTTCAACCTCCACAACGGTTTCGCCGACACAAATCTCCCTGCCATTACAACGCAACCGCAAAGCCTGACCGTGACGCAGGGCGCGAATGCAACGTTCGATGTGACCGCCTCGAGTGGATTTCCGTTGGGTTACCAATGGCGTTTTGAGCAAATTTCTATCTCGGGTGCGACCAGCAGCAGTTACACACTTTCTAACGCGCAACCGGCCAACGTCGGAAAATATTCTGTCATCGTCAGCAATTCGTTCGGCAGCACCACCAGTTCCAATGCGGCTCTCACGGTCAACGTCCCCCCCTCCATTTCCACGCAACCGCAGGCGCAAATCGTCAACATTGGCGCCGATGCAATTTTCTCCGTGCAGGCGAGCGGCTTGGAACCGCTCAGTTATCAATGGCGATTTAATGGCACCAACATTTTAAGCGCGACCGACAGCAGCTTTACGCGATTCAACGTTCAACTGAGCGACGCTGGAAATTATTCCGTTCAAGTAACGAACGAAGCCGGAGCGCTCGTGAGTCAAAATGCTTTGCTTACCGTCGTCACGAATGCGCTCTACTGGGATGCCAACGGCACCAATGTCGGCGCGGGAAATTTGCCAAATGGATCCTGGATAAATTCATTCTGGAGCATTTCTTCCAACGGCATTTCGCCAACGATGGTTTGGACGCCGGGCGCAGCGGCGATTTTTTCGGCCGGCACAAACGCAATTGGTAATTACACCAATACGCTCCCCACCGACCAGAGCCTCGGTGGACTCAGCTTTGAAGAAGGGGTTGTGACGATTAAGGGGACCAAAACTTTGAATTTCACAGGTATCGCCGCCATCAATGTGGCCTCTAATTCCAGCGCGACCATTTCCGCTTTGATCGGCGGCGATGCTGGTCTCGTGAAAAATGGCCTCGGCATTTTGAGCCTGACGAGCACCAATCCGTTCACCGGCGCGATTCAAGTGGATGGCGGCGTGTTGTCGATCAATCAAGGTCGCGCCCTCGGAGCGGGAACCGAACCGATCACCATCAACGGCGCGACTCTGCGCAGCCTCATCACGGGAATTAAAAGCCTCGTGAACTCCAACCGACCTATCGAAATCGGGCCGCTCAATGCGACGATAGAAATTAAAAATCTCACTGGCACCGCGACTCATGACGGAACGATTTCCGGCGCGGGTCGGACTTTGACCAAGACCGGAGCCGGAGATTTTCAGACTAAATCCAATAGTTTCGCCAAGCTGATTGTTAACGAAGGAACTTTTCAAGCTCGTAGCGGCGGCAAAGAAATGGCCTTCGGTGCAGTGCCGTTAAATTTTGTATCGAACGCGATTACTTTGAACGGCGGCGCCATTGGCACAGCCGTTCCAATCACAACTCCAGCGACACGGGGAATTGTGCTGACCACGAACAACGGCACTTTTATTTTGAACCAGCACTGGGCCATCAACAGCCCAATTTCCGGTCCCGGCAGTTTGATCAAAGATGGTGGCGGCACGACGTACCTCTTAAGTCTGAACGCGGCCAACAGCTATTCCGGAAAAACATTTTTAAATTCGGGCGTCATCGCAATCGGGAATGACAACGCTTTGGGTACTCCGCCAGTTTCCAACGTGGTCGATCAATTAACTTTCAATGGTGGACGTTTGAAAACCTCAGGAAATTTTTCGCTAAACACGAATCGCGGATTATTTTTGGGCGTTGAAGGTGGTTCCATCGATGTCACGAACAGTTTGACTTACAACGGTGTCATCAGCGGAAACGGCGCTCTGCTGAAACTCGGCGAAGGAACGTTGAAATTGGGCGGCTCAAATATTTATAGCGGCTCCACTATTTTAACGAACGGCATTTTGGAAATTGGCAGCAACCGCGCGCTGGGATCGGGTTCGCTGAGAATTTTCAAAGGAACGATTCAGGCAATCGCAAGTTCAACACGCACGATTTCCAACTCCGTTTTCATTGCCAAAGGATTCACCATCGGCAATTCCGGCAGCCTGATTTTTGCGGGCGGCATTGATTTGGGAACCAACTCCACGAAAATCATCACGAACAATGCGAGCACACTTTTCACTGGCCAACTCACTAATATTGCAGGGTTGATCAAAGCTGGGTCGGGAACTTTGACCTTGTCCAACGCGAACAGCTTCACCGGCGTGACGGAAATTCGCGAAGGCGCTTTGAACATTTTTGCGGATCAAAATCTCAGTGCGCTTCCTCTTTCCTCATCACCGAGCAACATCGTTTTGCGCGGCGGAACATTGCAGGCCAGCTCTACTTTTTCGCTCAATGCCAATCGCGGAATTTTCCTGCAAAACAATGGCGGCGCGATCTATGTCAATCCGACCAAGACCTTGACGTTGCTCGGCTCAATCACGGGCGTGGGCGGATTCGCGAAGACCGGCGCCGGCACTTTAATTTTGGCTGGTGGCAATAATTTTTCCGGCCCAACGATCGTTTCCGACGGAACGCTTCTGCTCAATTCTTCCGAACGAATTCCGAACACGTCCGCCGTCACCGTTTCGAGCGGTAGCACGTTTGATTTGAACGATTGGACGGAAACGATTGGATCATTGTCCGGTTCAGGATTGGTGCGCATCGGCAATGGCCGATTAATCGTCGGCACTGACAATTCGGACACATTTTTTACCGGCGCAATCACCGGCATTGGAACGATTGTGAAAGTCGGTTCCGGCACATTGAGGCTGTCTAATACCAATGGGTTCACCGGTGAAATTATTGTTCAAGGTGGAAGCGTTGCCCTCACTTCGCAATTAACCGTGACCATTGTCGGGAACGGAACTGTCACGCCAAATCTTAACGGACAAAATTTAGATATTGGAAAAAATTACACGATCACCGCTGTGCCGGGACCAAATTATTTATTTTCCCAATGGAGTGGCGGAGTCACTTCAACGGCAAGGCAATTGACTTTCGTCATGCAAAGCAATCTCGTGTTACAGGCGAATTTCGTGCCCGACACAATTCCGCCACTGGTTGACATCATTTCTCCTGCCGCAAACGTGCGCACCAATGCCACTTCGATCACGCTGCAAGGAACCGCGAGCGATAATCTTCAAGTCGCCACGGTGCGTTACCAAATTGGAAACGGCGCGTTTCAAAACGCGAACGGCACTACTACTTGGTCAGTCCAAATTCCACTCACGCTTGGAACAAATACGGTGACGGTAAAAAGCATCGACACCGCTGGAAATGAATCGGCCACGGTGACGCGGAGCTTCGTTTACGCGATTGATTTGCCACTGACGATTCGCATTCTTGGAACAGGAAGCGTTACTCCCAATCTTAATGGCGCGTTTCTAGAACTCGGCAAGTCCTACACCGTCACCGCCGTTCCTGGACAAAATTATTTCTTCTCACGGTGGAGCGGCGGAATTGATTCAACCAATCCAGTTTTGACGTTTGTCATGGAATCCAACCTGGTGTTGCAAGCCAACTTTGCTCCGATCAAAAGCACCAAAGGAACTTACAATGGACTCTTTTATGAAACAGACGGCATTCGCCACGAGAGTTCTGGATTTTTCACGCTCAAAATTCGCGACGGCGGTTTGTATTCTGGAAAAATTCTGATTGATGGAGGAATTCATTTCTTTAGTGGAACGCTCGCCAATCGCACGGCGCAAATTCAAATTCCACGTCGCGAAAAAACAATTTTAAATCTGAATTTTGAAATTGATCTCGGAGCGGAACAGGTTGCGGGTTCTGTCACCACAGCCGACTGGACAGCCTCGTTGCTGGCTGAGCGCGCTCTAGTTTTCAACGGTTCTCCAGTCACAGGAAAATTCACTTTGATCATTCCACGCGGCAACGATGCCAGTGTCAGCCCCGGCGGTGATGGCATCGGAATTTTGACGGTTCTGAATGATGGCCATTTGCACATGAGCGGCATCCTTGCCGACAACACGCGGATCAGCCAGAACACCAGCATTTCCAAAGACGGTCTTTGGCCGCTGTATGTGCCGCTCTACCGAGGCAAAGGTTCAATCCTGAGTTGGGTTTCATTCGTCAACCGCGACAACAGCAGTCTGGAAGGCGATTTGAGTTGGATTAAAAAAGGCGGAGCGATCGGCAGATTTTATCCGAACGGTTTTACGAATGAAACTTCGCTGGTGGGTTCACGTTATTTTCGCCCTGCCGCAGGGACACGAATTCTAAATTTCACCGACGCAACCTTAGAACTCGATGGCGGAAATCTCAGCACGCTTTTCACCACGCCCGCATTTTTAAGCGTGAACAATATTCTTACTGCCACCAGCCAACCAACGAACAACCTGCGTTTGCGATTGAATCTGAACAACGGCGCTTTTTCCGGCAGCTTTACTCACCCGGCGAACAATCGATTCAGTCCGATTCGCGGCGTCGTTCTGCAAAAGGCGAATGAAGCGCGCGGATTTTTCCTCGGCACAAATCAAACTGGCCGCGTGAAAATTCAGGGCGACTAATCGAATATCTTCCGAGTCCGCG
>JBKJOZ010000158.1:0-3096 GCA_046595315.1 Limisphaerales bacterium | reverse complement strand
TCCTGCCTTGGTCAAAGCGGTTGTGTGGCGTGAAACGAAATTTAATCCAGCCGCTCGCGGGCGTGCCGGAGAAATTGGCTTGATGCAAATTATGGAATCCGCCGCACTCGATTGGGCTTCAGCGGAAAAAATTGATCCTTTTGAACACGAACAGCTTTTTGATCCAGGCACGAACACATTGGCTGGCGCGTGGTATTTGAAAAAATTATTGAAGCGTTACACGCAAACCGACAATCCAATTCCTTATGCGCTGGCGGATTACAATGCGGGCCGTGGAAATGTTTTGAAATGGAACAAAGGCGCGGCGGCGACGAACAGCGAAACGTTTCTGAAACAAATAGGTTTTCCCGGCACGAGCAATTACGTGCGCGCGGTGATGGCGCGAATCGAAAACTATCGACCGGATTTTTCTGAACGGAATTCTCAACTGCAAACTAATCCACCGTAAATTCCATCAGAGCTTTTTGCAGTTCGCCGCGAATCTTTTCTTTTTCCTCCTCTGAAATTTCACGCGGAATGTTTATGGGTTTTCCAAAATGAATATCGCATCGGGCGAATGGCAAAGGAATTTGGAATCGATCCCAGCTTCGCAAATGGATTTTTCCGCAGATGCGAGCGGAAGCAGGAATGATCGGTGCGCCGGTGATTTGCGCCAAGGCGATGACACCGTCCTGGACTTGATAACACGGACCACGCGGACCATCGGGGGTGATGGCGATGTGAAATCCTTTTTCCAACCAGGTCGTTGATTCAAGTAATGCTTGTCGTCCACGACGACTGCTCGAACCGCGCACGGCTTGTACGCCAAACTTATTCAAAACCGCAGCGAGCAATCCGCCGTCTTTGCTCGCGCTGATCATCGCGGCGAGTCCATTGCTCGGCCAAATTTTTTTAGCGTAGCGCGAATAGGCCACCATCGAAAGTGCGAGGCGATTGTGCCAGACGCAAAAAATTATCGGCCCGCTGTAATCAGGAATCACGACGTGCGTGGCTTGGCATCGCCATGTGGACATCAACAGTTTTGCCACTCCGTAAACAGCCGAAGCCGCCATTTTTCTGCGCCAACTGAGTGGTTGCGGAACGACAATTCCAGAAACTTGTTTGGGAGCGCGCGTTTTGGGATCGACTGACATCACGCGCCCTTTTTCAGACTGGCTCGCACCAAATCTTCCACGCTCGCTTGCACGCCAAGAACCGCTTGCGCGCCGCGCACCGATTCATGGGCGTCGGGTTGTTTGAAGCCAAGCGCCATGAGCGCGAGGACGGCGTCGTTAATTTTTTGATCCGGTTCCGAAAGCGAACGTCCGGCGCTACTGGCTTCGAGCGCGCCCGCCTGTCCAATTTTATCTTTGAGTTCGACGACGATGCGTTCGGCGGTTTTTTTCCCGACGCCGGAAATGGAAGAAAGCATTTTGACATCGCTGCTTGCCACCGCGCCGCGAAATGCCGTCGCGTTGATTCCACTCAAAATATTCAGCGCGATTTTTGGGCCGATGCCGCTGACGTTGTTGATGAGCAGACGAAAAAGTTCACGCTCGGTCGCGCTCATAAAACCGTAGAGAACATGAGCGTCGTCGCGGATTTGCAAATGCGTGAGGAGTTTTATTTCATTTCCCGGCGCTGGCAATTTATCAAACGACGAAATCGGAATCAGCACGTCGTAACCAACACCGTTCACGTCCACCGTGACTTGAGTCGGGAGCGCATCAACCAATTTTCCGTGGAGAAAAGTAATCATCGAGCGGCGCAATCGTAGAGGTGGATTTGCGCTTTGAAAAGTCACGAATCGCGGTTAAACGAATCGCGTGAATTTTGCCGTCCTCCAAAAAACCTTGGACATTCCGCCCGTCGAGAAAATCGAGCAGGCATTACTCTCGGTCAAAGGTTTTACGCGAATCGACGCACACACGTTCGCGAATGACGCCTACGGAATTCTCGTTAAAAATATTTCAGCGGAACAGGCAAACGCGTTCTCGCGAGCGTTGCTTGGCCAAGGAATTGAAACCGACGTGGTTGCTCAAATCGATTTGCCCGTGTTACCCCAAACGAAATTTGTGCAACGGCTGGATTGCACGCCCGCCGCTCTTTTGATTTACGACGCGATCGGCCGAAGTTTTCCACTGGAATGGCAGCATGTCATGCTGGTCGCCGCCGGTTGTGTTGGAGTAACCGATTTTAGGCGTGTCGAAAAACCATCCTGGGGCACGAGCGACAGCGAAGGCAACGGTTACGAAACGACTTCGATTTCAAGTATCGAAGAACGCGCTGATCGGTTGCTTGTGGAAATCGTAGTAAGCGGCGCTGCCCTGCGTTATAGCGTTAGTGCGGAAAAATTTCGTTTCGATTATCTGGGCGAAAGGCGCACGAAAAGTTTGCCGGAAAACTTCGCGCTGTTGGTGCAAGATCTCGCGGCGTTTGCGCCACATGCCATGTTGAATCGTGGCGCCTTTTTCTTGCAGCAGAATGAAAATTTATTTCCCTATCCGACTAAGAATGCGTTCTTCGAAGAAATTGTTTGGCTGCTCTGGAAAATGAAACAGGAGGGGCGAATCTAAATTAACCGGGTGGCCACGCCATTTCTCGTCCACCGAGAATGTGCAGGTGCAAATGCGGAACAGATTCGCCTGCGTCTGGGCCATTGTTAATCACGAGGCGATAACCGCTTTTTTTCAAACCAGCTTTTTCTGCAATTTCAGCGGCTTTCAATAAAAGATGTCCGAGAACTTGCTGATCTTCAGGTTGGGCTTCAGCGATTCCGGGAATTGGTTTTTTGGGAACAATTAAAATATGGACGGGTGCGCCCGGTTTGATGTCGCGAAGCGCCAGCGTCAAATCATCTTCGTAAACGATGTCCGCCGGAATCTGCCGCGCGATAATTTTCTCGAACAGCGTCATAACACGACGAGCGCGCAGGTTTCTTTTTTTGCTTCTGCACTCAAACAAGTTCGCAAATAATCCACAATTTGATCGCTCAACGTTTGGCAGCGATCACTCCATCGTTGCGCGCCAACCAATTGTTTGACGCAACCTTGCAAGCCCTTGAACCGAACCACGTCGGGCGTTTCATCGATCTTCCGTCGCATTTCCTCGCGCAAG
>JBKJOZ010000034.1:0-18250 GCA_046595315.1 Limisphaerales bacterium | reverse complement strand
GCGCGATGGGCATCTCGCCAAAGCTCGCTTACGAAGTGGAGAAACGCCCGTTCTACGTGACGAATGACGGCAAAGGAAAACCGATTTTGCCGTTGTTCGCGTAAATTCTTTCACAGTGCAGCCATCATGCTGATGCTATGACGGATTTCCTTATCATCAATGCGCCTCCCTTAACACTGTAGAAATTACCAATCGGCTTTGCCAATGGAAGAGAGCCAGAGAGAACTTTCCGCCGACGGCAGGTCATCAAAGATAACCCTCAGATTATACCTCTGACCGCGAACGAGAATCTTATCCAGGTCCGTTCCGTTGGTGGGTTGCGACGTCAGGATATAACCTGCCAATCCTTCCAGATGCAGCCAATTACAGGGCGTGACCTCACTCGAACTGATCGGAATACGCGCCAACGTGTAGGTGCCTCGTTGCACAATTACTGTTCCACGAAAAGTAGGAACAGCATTGGTGGATACCGTTCCTAGAACAATTTGATACGGCGGCCAATTCGAACAGATCAGCGAAAATTGCAAATTGTTCGTTGTGCAGGCAGTCAGCTTTTGTCGCTTGGGAACCTCACTACAGAAGCAACCAACGAATACCATTGCTCCAACTAATACTGAAAGAATGAAGGAAAATGTTTTTCCAAAAATCATACCTTACTTCTCGCGCTCGACCCGCAAAACCTGCGGGCCTTCCCAGCGGGCTTTGCGACATTCCAGTGCGAATTTGTTCCAGTCGTATTTCCAATCGCCAGGGATGCGGGCGAACAGACTGCAATGGGTCGGGACGCCTTCGTGCGCGCGCAAGGTCACGCCGCGTCCGTAAACCAAAACCAGTTCGGCCACCGGTTTCTTCGCGCCGACCGCGCCGGTGCTGGGGTCGTAAAAATAAAGCAGTTCGCCGGGCAGTGGCAGTTGCACACGATTTTCTTCGGGGAGCGGTTGCGGATTTTCCAGCATCGCAAAAACTTCAAAGCCGGAATACATGCCGTGAATGACTTTGGTTTCGATGGGAAGAATTTTCCAAACGTGTTCGCAAACGGCGGGCGCTTCGTCGTCGAGCATTTCGGCGAGAACGGACTCTCCGCTGGCGACAAAGGTCAAACGAATCTGGCGGCGTTTCAAAGACATGGGCGGATGCTAACGATTTTGGAAATGCTGTCAAAACGTTCACCCAGAGACGCGAAGGCGCGGAGGGAAGACAGAATCAACAAGATTTGCAGAATTTTTTTGAGAGCCCTTTTCTGGCCACGTTTTCAATTTTGTTAATTCCGTGAATTCTGTCTTTCTCAACTCCACGCCTTCGCGGCTCCGCGCGGTAGATTCATTTCAAAGTGCGGACGAGCAATAAAAATAGGGCGAGGAGATAAATCCCGATGAACATTTCGTAAATAATAAATTGCCAGAGCGCTATGGTGCCGGACGCGCGAATGGATTTTTTAACCCAGGCATCCAAATTTATTTTGATTTCCGAAACGACTCCGGGCGCAAGCCGCCACGGAAAGGCGAGGTCGATTTCTGTGCCAGAAAGTTTTGAGGCGTAAAAACCAAGCTGATCTTCGAGCAGCGATTTCTTGGCGAGCATTTGCAGATAGTAAACGCGATTCCGCTGGAGGATGTAGCGTCCAATAGACGCAATGAAGAGCGCAGCCACAATCACACAAAAACTGACGCCGACCGAGTGACGCCAAACGCCGGCTGCCAGCAGGAATAAAATCAAATCGAGCCACAAGAAAAGTTGAAAACGCTTCCAGACTTCGTCGCTGAGATGGCGCAAATGGGTGAGCGATTCTCGCCAAATTTCCAAGTTGGCGACCAACTTAACTTTGTCGTCGGCTTGATTCATTTTTTCGTAAAAAACTTTTGAATGGCGGTTTCCCGGAAGGCGAAAATTTTCTTCAATTGAATTTTTACAAGAGGAAAAGCCAGTTCTCCGACGGGCGCAAAACGTAATTCATAATTCACTTCATCCTCAATGCGTGTGCCTTGAGCCGTTGCTGTGAAACGATGGATGTGTCTCCAGCTTTTGTAAGGCCCAACAACCTGTTCGTCCACAAATTCATTCGGCGGATCCCAGCGAGAGATGAGCGAACGCCATCGCAACGGAAAACCGGCGACTCGAATTTTGTAATCGATGGTCGCGCCTTTTTTTATGGTAATCGGTTGTGGGGTAACAATTTCAAAACCAAGTTCACGCGGTGTAATGCGCTGAAGATTCGAAGCGTCCGCAAAAAACTCAAAAACTTTTTCGATCGGAACCGGAAGTTCCATCGACGTATGGAGCTTGTGGATCATTTGAATTACATGGCGGTCCAACCGCCATCGACGGGCAAAACGGCGCCCGTCACATAGGACGATTCGTCGGAGGCGAGGAACAATGCGGCGGTGGCGACTTCGTGCGGTTCGCCAACTCGAGCTAAAAACGTTTTGCTGATTTGGCGTTGGTGCAATTCGGAGCCGGGTTCGGGAGAAATGCGGGTGCGAATCGCGCCGGGACAAATGGCGTTGCAGCGAATATTTTGCGCGCCGTAATCGCAGGCGACGCTGCGGGTGAAACCGATGAGTGCGTGTTTGATGCTGGTGTAGGCCACGGAGTTTCGCGCGCCGACCATTCCCTGGATGGAACTGATGTTGATTATCGAGCCGTGATTTTGTTTTTGCATGAATGGCAAAACTTCGCGGGTGGAGAATTGCGCGCCCATGAGCGAGATGCGGAAAGACTTTTCCCATTCGTCATCACTCGCTTCGCCAGCATTGTGCCATTGGCCAAGGAAAGCAGCGTTGTTGCAAAGGATATCGATGTGTCCGGTTTTTTCTGAGGCTCGCTGGACAACATTCGCAACTCGTTCGGCGGAAGAAACATCGCAATGAACGAAAGTGGCATCGCCATTTTGGCTGCGAATGTTTTCTGCGACTTGCTCTCCGACAGCTTCATCGAGATCGGCAATGAAAACGCTCGCGCCTTCTTCGGCAAAAATCTGCGCGATGGCCAAGCCGATGCCGTGCGCGCCGCCGGTAACGATGGCGATTTTATTGTGGAGTCGTGGCATGGAGTTTTTTTATCACAACGGCATCAGGCGCGGCTTTAATTAATTTTGGACTTCTGGTTGGCGAGCGGTTGGCCTTTGCATCTGACTTTTGCTCGTGTGATCGTCGTGCGAGCGAGGTTGGCGAAATAAAGTTCATCAAAATCTTTTCCGCCAAAAGCCATGTTGGTCGGGCTGCCGAGGAGAATGGCATTTCTGTCCCAAGCAAGAAGGGTTTTTTTGCGAGCGGGAGTGATGCGCCAGATTTCGTCGGAGGCATAGCAGGAAACGTAGAGATTTCCTTCCATGTCGAGCGCGAGGCCGTCGGGAAAACGGCCGCAATCTGTGGCGTAGGTTTCCGGCGCGCTCAACAACCCATCCGCGCGAATTTCAAAACGCAAAACTGAATCCGTGTTGCTCTCGACCATGAATAATATTTTTTCGTCGGCGCTCAAGGCGAGTCCATTGGCGTAACCAAATGGGCCGCCAAGAATTTCGCCTTTGCCACCGGGAGCGAAGCGGAGCAAAAAACCGTTGCTCTTTTTCCAGTTGCCGGAATCGGTGACGTAATAATTTCCGGTGGAATCAAAGACGCCATAGTTCGGGCAAATGATTTTCTGTTCACCGACGTGCGTGGCAAAGATTTGAAATTCGCCGCCCGTCTGGACGTGGACAATTCCGAGCGCGGGATTACAGACGAACAATTCGTCTTTCGGCGAAAAGGCCAACCCGGCGCAAAATCCGCCCAGCGTGGTGATCAGTTGAACTTTGCCTTCGGGTGATATGCGATAAATTTGCCCCGCTTCGCCGCCTGCCCAGAGATCGCCGTCACGATCAAAGGCAATACATTCAGGATGATCGATTCCGTTGGCGAAGATTTCGAATTGTTCGATGGGGATTTCTGGAGTCATGTCTACGGCACCATCTATGAAGCAATTTCCCCGACCTTCAAGCCTGAGTTTTGCGGGGAATTTAGAGGAATCACTGAGTAAAATCGCCTTGCCTTCCTCGGCTTGGCGTCTATTTTCTCACCTGCCCGAACGCCGCGTGTGCGGATGTTCATTGAGGCTGAGAAACAAAAGTTAACAAATAACCTAACAATTTACCTCTGTTGCCCTGCAACGCTGGTCGTTAGGCACGGAGTCTTCAAGCGCAACCCGCCGAAAGCTCCATTTCTCACAGTAGTTAGTTCGTCCGTTTATTATTATGCTCACAATGGAAGAAGCCATGAAGCAGGCGCCGATGCGCTTTGCGGCTGGCGAAATCGTCAAGGGAACCGTCATTGAAGTCCGTCCGAAAGAAGTTTTGGTGGATATCGGTTACAAATCAGAAGGGGTTGTTTCGGGAAATGAATTCGTTGATATCAAAGTTGTAAAAACTGGCGATATCATCGACGTCCTCATCGAAAAACTTGAAGACAAAGACGGCATGGTCGTTTTGTCGAAGGAAAAAGCGGAATTCAAGCAGAACTGGGATAACATCCTCAGCATCGCCAACGAAGGCGCGACCATCAAAGGCAAAGTCAAAGCCGCAGTCAAAGGCGGTCTCATCGTCAATATTGGCGTCGAAGCATTTTTGCCCGCGTCGCAAATCGACATCATTCCGCCGAAGAATTTGGCGCAATTTATCGGCAACACTTACGATTTCAAAGTCGTCAAAATCAATCAGGAACGTCAGAACATTGTTCTGTCACGCCGTGAATTGATCGAGGCCGAACGCGACGAGAAGCGCAACAAACTGCTTTCCGACATGACGCCGGGCGACATCCGCAAGGGCACGGTCAAGAACCTCACCGACTTCGGTGCGTTCATCGACTTGAACGGTCTCGACGGTTTGCTCCACATCACCGACATGAGCTGGGGACGCATCGCACATCCTTCGGATATCCTCAAAGTTGGCCAGGACATCGACGTTGTCGTTCTCGATATCAACAAGGAAAAAGGTCGCGTCAGTCTCGGCTTGAAACAGAAGCTCACGAACCCGTGGGAACAGATCGAATCCAAATACACCGTCGGAACAAAGGTCAAAGGCAAGGTTGTCAACCTCGTTCCTTACGGCGCATTTGTGGAACTCGAACCCGGCGTCGAAGGCTTGGTTCACGTCACCGAATTGTCATGGACGAAACGCATCGCGAAACCTTCCGATGTGCTTACGCAAGGCCAGGAACTCGAAGCAGTTGTGTTGGGAATCCAACGTGACGAGCAGAAGATTTCCCTCGGCGTTCGCCAGCTCGAAACCAATCCGTGGGACAAAGCCATGGAGAAATATCCGCCTGGAACCAAGGTCAAAGGCAAGATTCGCAATTTGACCAGCTACGGCGCATTCATCGAACTCGAAGAAGGCCTCGACGGCATGATTCACGTCTCGGATATTTCCTGGACGCGCAAAATCAATCACCCGTCCGAAGTCTTCAAAAAGGGCGACGACGCAGAAGCGGTTGTTTTGGAAATCGACAAGGCGAACCAACGGATTGCATGCGGCGTCAAACAACTCAGCACAGATCCGTGGGACAACATCGATAAATTCTACAAAGTCGGCGATCTCGTCACCGGCAAAGTCACCAAACTCGCCAGCTTCGGCGCGTTTGTTGGATTGGAACATGACATCGATGGCTTGGTGCACATTTCACAAGTCACTGAAGATCACGTGGACAAAATCCGCAACGTGCTCAAACCCGATCAAGAAGTGACCGCGCGCGTCATCAAAATCGATCGCGCCGATCGCCGCATTGGTTTGTCGATTAAGGCAGCGAGCTACTCCGATGAGCAACTCAAGGAAGAGCAGAAGATGCTTGATTCACTGAAGCCCGGCGAAGACTTGGTTGCGCTGCAACACGCCTTCGACGCTGCGGATGATTCTAAGTCCGACGACAAAGAATAATTTGACGGCAATACCATCGTTAAAACACAAAAGAGCGGATTGGAAACAGTCCGCTCTTTTTCTTTGCGGGAATACTTCGGGTTGCTCAGTCCCACTTTTCAAATTCATCTACAAAAGCGGTGACCTCTTTGATAATTCCATCAAAAAACCGTTTTCCTTTTTCAGCCGTAGCCAATTCGGGATTACCCACGACACCGCTTTCGGAAATGTCGCGAAACTCATTCACAAAATAAATGGGACGTCCGTATTGCATATCCGACTTTCGATAAACATCAGCGTGATTCGGTCCATCGCGCTTTGCTAAATCCATTTTCACCCGGTCAGGATAGAGATGCAGCATGAGCGATGTTTCCATTTCGCAGGCGTGACCGAGCCCGCCCAATTCCGATTCGCGCACTTGCTTGATGGTTTCTGCGGCGAGTTGCCAATAAGAAGCGAAGACAAATTGCACTTTAGGGAATTCTGTTTTCAATTCGCGCATCGCCGCGCGAATTGGGATGTCATTTCCGCCGTGGCCGTTAAGCAGAAAAACTTTTTGTCCGCCCATGCTGACAATCGAGCGGCAAAGTTCGATGACCATTTGGATGTAAGGCGTCTGGCTGACGCTGAGCGTTCCGGGAAAAAACAGATGATGCGTCGAATGTCCCGGCCACAACGTCGGAAGGCAAAGAATGGTTTCCGGCCGATTTTTTTCCACGCCGCGTGCCACGGCGGTGACGAGATCGGTGTCGGTCGTCAGTGGCAGATGCGGCCCGTGTTGTTCAAACGAGCCGAGCGGAAAAACCACGATCTTGTTCTCCACTTTGAGTGACTTCACTTCCCGCCATGATAAATTTTCGAGCAACATATTGGTGCTCGTACTCTGCCAAAAGTCGGGAGCCTTGCAATGAATTCCGCTTTGCCTGACGCGGCGTTGCGCTTAATTTGCGGCCAACGCATGAAAGTTGATCTCGCTTACGGCCAAGGAAATTTACAACTCGATCTGCCGGAAAATCGCACGACGGTTATCGCGCCGTCGCACAATCCCGGTTTGCCAAATGAAAAAGCGGCGGTGATGGCGGCGCTACAAAATCCGATTGCAACGAAACCGTTGCGCGAATGGATCAAACCGACCGACAAAATTTGCATTGCCTTCACGGATATCACGCGCGCGACGCCGAACGAGCGAATCATTCCGTGGCTTTTAGAATATCTGAAAGAATTTCCGCGCGAAAATATCACGCTGCTGAATCAACTCGGCACGCATCGTCCGAATACAAAAGCGGAGCTGGAAAAATTACTGACTCCGGAAGTGGTCGCAAATTATCGCGTCATCAATCACGAGCCGGAAAATCCAGCGGCGCTGAAACACTTCGGCACGACGAGCGATGGGACGCCTGCGTTGATCAACAAAACGTTGGCCGAAGCGGATGTCCGCATCATCACCGGATTTATTGAGCCGCATTTTTTTGCCGGATTCAGCGGCGGCATCAAGGGGATCATGCCCGGTTGCGCTGGGCTCGAAACGGTGATGAGCAATCACGGCGCGAAAAATATCGGCAATCCCAAATCCACTTTTGGCGTCACCGAAGGAAATCCGCTTTGGGAAGAATTGCGCGACATCGCCCTGCGGGTTGGAAAAAGTTTTCTGTTCAACGTCACGCTCAACGAACAACGCGAAATCACGAGCGTTTTTGCTGGCGATATTTTGCAGGCGCACAAAGTTGGATTTGAATTTGTCCGCAAATCCGCGATGCAAAAGGTCAAAGCGCCATTTGATATCGTCGTCACGACCAACAGCGGCCATCCGCTCGACATGAATTTGTATCAAGGCGTCAAAGGGATGAGCGCAGGCGCGAGGATTTTGTCGGAAAACGGACTGTTGATTCTCGCCTGCGAATGTCGTGAAGGCGTTCCGGCAAATAGTCCGCTCGACAAACTTTTGCGCAGCGCCTCCAGTCCTGAAGAAATTTTGACGATGCTATCCACACCCGGTTTTGTCCGACCCGAACAATGGCAGGCGCAAATCCAAGCACTCATTCAACGTCGCGCCGAAGTGTTGCTTTACAGTTCGTTGCCCGACGAAATCGTGCGGGCCGCTTTTCTCACGCCGTGTCACGACATTGGAAAAGCAGTTCAGCAAAGATTGGAAAAACTTGGACCGGAAGCGCGCGTCGCCGTTCTTCCGCAAGGGCCGTTGACAATTCCGTATTTGGCTTAAAACCGTTCTTGTTACTCGTTACGGCTTGTCTTCCCTGTAAATGGTGAGTGTGTAATTGAAATCCTTTCGTTTCTTAGAGAAGTAGAAATTCACATAGCTCTCCTCCTTCGGAGAATGCTTATGCCGAAAATGCGGAATAGGACGTTCCGGGTCCCGCATGTAAACTCCGTCTTTGTTCTGATAAACGCTGTAAACTTTCTTCCACGTTCCATCGTCGAACCTGAGCTTGTAGCCATCCGGCCAATAAATCCGAAATTCGGAGGAGCCGTAAACCTCCCAACCTAGACCGCACGAGGTTGGCACGAAAATCAGCAGTGGCTTGGTGAGGCGCTTGAGTAAACTCATGCTAAACGCAACCTGCTTAAAGCTCACCTCTCCATTGCTATCAGTCACAGCCTCCTCGTCTCCCTTCTGATCCTCTGAGGTATCCCACGAGCGGACGATTCGTACGCCAACGAGTGGCTGCTTGCTGTCATCAACAATGCGAATCTTGGAATTGGGTGTGGCGATCAATTTGTAAGGCCACACGGCGAGCACCAATATCATCCCGGCAAAAACAGCCAATGCAATGAGCAGTTTGCTACCTCGCTCCGAAGCAGCGCGCTTAGCTCCCAGCAAAGGAGGTAGATTGTTCATTTTGTTACAAAACACTAACTGCGAGGCGAGGCGTCCTTAACGCAACGAAATCCCGTGTGCGACAACCCCGTGTCCGGCGACGTTTTCATGCGCGCACTTGGCCGATAGCCCGTGCAATAAAGTTCACTGCAAAGATACGATCCACCCCGCGTCACACGCTTGGCCAAGCCTGGCTCATTCGGATCAAAACTATCGCCCGGCCCCGGCGGGTTTTTCTTCGCACTTTGTTCGTAATAATCCGGCCGATACCAATCCGCGCACCATTCCCAAACATTTCCCGCCATGTCGTAGAGACCAAATTTATTGGTGGGAAATGTCGCAACGGGCGAAGTGATTTTGAATCCGTCGGACAATAAATTTTCGTTGGGAAATTTTCCCTGCCAGATATTTGCCATCCATTTGTTGTCGGGAACTTTATCTTTGCCCCACGAAAACGGCTGCCGATCCAACCCGCCGCGCGATGCATATTCCCACTCCGCTTCGGTCGGCAAACGCTTGCCCGCCCATTTGCAATAAGCCATCGCATCGTCCCAACAAACCTGCACGACGGGATGTTTTTCCAATCCTTTAAGTTTCGAGTCGGGACCTTGCGGATGACGCCAGTTTGCGCCCGGCACGTAGCTCCACCAAGCCATGTGATTTTCCAGCGAAACTTCTCCGGGCGGAGGGGTGAAAACAATCGAGCCGGCCACCAAATTTTCCAGCGGCACATCGGGGAAATCTTTTGGATCCGGTTTGCGTTCGGCCACGGTGACGTAATGCGTGGCGCGGATAAATCTGTCGAACTCCTCATTCGTCACTTCCGTTTTGTCCATCCAGAAACCATCCACCTCAACTTCGTGAACCGGCTTTTCATCAACCTGTCCATCGTCCGCGCCCATCGAAAATTTCCCGGCAGGAACCCAAACCATATTATTGGTGTCGGGCGGTAAAAGAACTTCATGGCCGAGCGCGCCGGGCTTATCAAATTTTTTCACGGCGTCTTTGTTGGCAACTTTCGTCGCGACAACCGAACCCACTGCAACACCGATCAAAACAATCGCGAAAATCGCAATGATTTTTCCTGTCGAAACCGCGTTTGGATTCTCTGGTTTTTTACTCATTTTTATTTCCGGCTTTAATTAACTTGCGAGCATCGTAACTGGACAATCGATCGGCCACAATTCCGCGCTGAATCAAGTCTGCTTCTGGAATGGCGCCCATATCTTTTGTTTCCGTCACCCATTTGTCCAACGCAGCGCGAAGCTCTTTCAACTTCGGTTCATATTTTTTGTTCGCAGCAAGGTTTTTGATTTCGTGCGGGTCGGCTTTGCAGTCGTAAAGTTCTTCCTTCGGTTTGGTGGGGGCGAAGAAAAGCTTTTGCGCGGCATTTAATTTTCCTTCCGCGTTCCATTTTCGCCAAACCTGCATCGTTGGCATTTCTTCACCGTAAGCGACGCGTTGGGCGTAGGGCAATTGCGGTTCGAAGTTGCGGATGTATTTGAACTGCTTGTCGCGGACGGCGCGGATGCGGTCGTAAGTTTCATCCATGCGATCGCGCGCGGCGAAAATGTATTGGCGTTTCTGCGTGTTATCACCAAGGAAAACGATCCCTTCCATTGGAGGATAAATTTCATTCGCTGACCCGCTGGCCGTTTGTCCTCCCTGAACCCAGATTCGTGGACCGTGCGGGTGTGTCGGATCCTCTTCTGATATTCCCACCACACTCATCATCGTCGGAGCGAAATCAATAAAGCTCACCAGATCACCGCGCACTTCGCCCGCCTTAACTTTTCCCGGCCAACGCACGATCAGCGGCACGTGAATGCCGCTGTCGTAAACCCAACGCTTGCTGCGCGGCAAGCCACGACCGTGATCGCCGGTAAGAATCACCACCGTGTTCGACGCAATGCTCCATTTCTCCAGCGTGTCCAAAACTTCGCCCATTTTTTTATCCACCGCCGTGACGAGGTCGTAGTAATTCGCCAGATCGCGACGCACTTCCGGCGCGTCGGGATGATACGGCGGCACGACCATTTTGGCCGGATCATGACGTTCGCTGGGTTTTAATTTCGCCGTCAGTTCCTGAAACAGTTTTGATTCCGCGCGGATTTTACTTTCGTGCGACCATGTGATGTTGAAGAAACCGAAGAACGGCTCCTTCGGTTTTTTCTGTGTCCAATCTCCCGTGACATCAAACGCATCCTGCGGCACATCGAAATTAAAATCCGTTTTGCCGAAACCCGCTTTCGTCGGCCAACAAATCGTGTAACCCGCTTTCTTCAAATACTCCGTAAACATCGGCGGCGGATTGTTCAGATGCGAACGCATATGATGTGTGCCGATGGTCGTCGGATATTGGCCGGTGATCAGTCCCGAACGGCTCGGCGCGCACACCGGCGCGTGCGTGAAACAGTGAGTGTAACGGGCCCCTTCGCGAGCGAGGCGATCCATGTTCGGCGTAATGGCTTGCTTGTCGCCGTAACAACGGAGTTCCGGCCCCATGTCTTCGCCGAAAATCCAGACGATGTTCGGACGTGTCTCGGCGGCGGGCAGCGAACCGGCCACGAGCAAGAGCAAAAGTATTTGGGCCCATTTCATCACCACAGAGACGCAAGTCATACGGAAATAGTAACGGCAATAACCACTGCGACGAGTTTCGTTACTTACTGTCTGCAATTGCAGAACGGTGATATGTAAAACGGAAAAGAATCCCCACAAGTAGCGTCAAAGCCCCGACCCCCATTGCAATTTTACCTAGCATTTTTGGCAATGCGGAATAACCGGCATGAATTTGTTCCACTTGAAGATGGTATTGAGGAAATCCCAGATTTGATGCGTAACTCCATCTCCACCATGTGTAACAACCAATAAATGAGAGGACACAAACCGTAAAACTCAGAAAAATTGCTCACCAATACAAGGAGGGGTTTGCTGTTGCGATCATTGCGGCAATCGGAATTGTAGAAAACATGAATGCAAAAACAGCACCCAAAACAAATACGGAATCTGCGTAGTTGCCGAACCTTGAATTTCCGCTGTTATCTGAGGTCCACATAAGAGAAGCCTCGCTATACGGACTATCGCCCCACATGGTTTTCCCCAAATGAACGGTAGCCACGAACCCAGCAACAATCCCCAAAAGAACGGCGCAAATAATTAAACACTGTTGCTGACCAAGTTTTTCGTCGGTGAATTCGCCTTCATTTTTCTCATTTGTTTGCGGCACCCAATGAATATTCCTTTTACACTGAATACAAAAATACACAGTCGAAGAATTCATTTCACCACAGTGGGGACATTTGATCGTCATAGGATTGTAAATTTTAACGGCAGATTGCTTTTCAAACCCTGTCGAGCAATGACTTTCTTCATAGACAATCTTCTGATGCTGCGGGATTTTAGATTCGCACCATGTTCCCACTCCAAAAAACGTTGCTGACGCTTTCCTTGTTGCTCATTCCATTTCTGGCTCCCGCGCAAACCTTGAGCAGCAGCAAACTTTCCGCACATCTCATCAACGCTTACACCGTCGGCTCCTCCAACATCGTCGCCGGACATCCGCGCACGTTAAAAGTGCTCGGGTTGGATTCGGGTTTTCCAACTGGGATGTTACAGGCGATGCGCAATTATAAAGCGGTCGCGCCTACAGGTAAAATCGTGGTGCGCATTTACACGCCGACTTATTACACGACGAATGATAATCCCACGACGAGCGCGAACGCTTATTGGAACATCATGTCCAACGCGCTCAACACGATTTCCAGTTCTGACCGCGCGCTGATTGATTTTCTGGAAGGGCCGAATGAAGGCGATACGCCAACGCTTGGTTATCCGTTCGACAACGTGGTGTATGCGTCGCAATGGTTTAATCAATTTTGGACAAATCTTACCCCGCGCATCGTGGCCGCCGGATACAAGCCATGCATCGGCAGCATCGCCGTGGGAAATCCCGGCGGAAATCCGTCCGACTGGCAACCACTGCTCGCCAACTTCGTTCCTGCGTTGCGCCAGGCAAAAGCAGCGGGCGGCGCATGGAGTTACCATGCCTACACGGTCGGCTACACCACGGATTTTGGAACGGAATATTATTACTCGCTTCGCTATCGACAGTTTTACGAATTTTTTGCGGCGCAATTTTCTGACCTCACGAACATGCCCCTGCTTTTGACGGAAGGCGGCGTGGATTTCGACGGCACACCGGCAACTTCCGGTTGGCAAGCGCGCGGCACGCAATCGGATTTCAAGCGGTGGCTCAATTGGTTCGATCAACAAATGCAGCAGGATTCGTATTTGCTCGGCTGCCAGCTTTTCGAAAATGGTGATCCCGGCGGCTGGTCGTCATTCGATTTGGAACCGATTGCGAGTTGGATGAAAAATTATTTGATTGCACCAACGAATGTTCCGCCCGCGCCCAGTGGACTTGCCGCAACAACTGGAACTGCGAGTGTGACGTTGACCTGGACAAACGCGCCGCTGAACCCGACGACTTACAACATCAAACGTTCCACAACGAACGGCGGGCCTTTCACGATCATCGCCAGCAATGTCACGACGGGCGTTACGAATACAACTTACATGGATAATTCTGCGGCGAATGGCGGAACCTATTATTACATTGTGTCGGCAGTGAATGCGTTTGGCGAAAGTGTAAATTCATCGCAAATCACAGCGGTAATCACAGGTCTTCCAGATGTTGTCATCACTTCACTTTCTACGAGCGTGAGTCCGATTTACGCGGGCAACGGAGTTGTGTTTCGCGCGATGGTAAAAAATCAAGGCGGAGCGGCGACGCCGACTGGCTCCGGCAAAGGAATCGGAATCGGGTTCAGTCTCGGCGCATTTTTTTGTTATCGCGGCGCGGACGAAAATCTTGCGCTGGCGGCAGGAGCTTCGCAGTTGTTTTCCGCGAATGGGCCGGGCGGAGCTTTCACTTGGCCTGCTGTGCTTGGAACTCACACACTCAGCGCAACCGTCGATGACATCAATCGTTTTCCCGAAGTGGATGAAAACAACAATACGTCTGTCACAAATCTTAATGTCGGTATCCGAATCAATTCCGGCGGAAGCGCAACTATTTCGTCGTTCCTCGCTGATACAAATTTCTCTGGAGGAAACGCATTTACGACCAACAGTTCGATTGACGAGAGCCTCGCAACGTCCGCTACTGCGCCAATCTCTGTTTATCAGTCGGAGCGCGCCGGAAATTTTAATTACGCTTTGACGAACCTAAATCCGGGAATGATTTACGCGCTTCGGCTTCATTTTGCGGAATTGATTTACACGAACAGCGGCCAACGAACTTTCAATGTCGCCATCAACGGCACACAGGTTTTGACAAACTTTGATATTTTCGCCGAAGCAGGCGGAAAGAACAAAGCATTGGCGAAACGATTTCATGTCGCAGCAAATGGCAGCGGACAAATTAGTCTGCAATTCACTTCGGTGATTGGTCAGGCGAAATTAAGTGGGCTGGATCTCATCACAACGAATTCAATGCCGAATGCTGGGCCTATCTTTTTACCCATCTCCAACAAAGTTGTGAACGCGAACGCAATGTTAACTTTCCAAGCCATAGCCGTTGATCCCGATCAACCATTTCAAAGTTTGGTTTACAACTTCGCGGCTTCTTCGATTCCACCGACAGGAACGAGCATCAATCCCACGAATGGAGTTTTCGCGTGGACTCCGACAGTGGCGCAGACAGGAACCAATTCAATAACAGTTACAGTCACGGATGGAAATCTGGGCAACTCCAAAGCATTTCAAGTCATCGTCATCGCACCGCCGCGTTTTTCGCAAATCACCAACGCGCCGGATGGAACGCTCACTCTAAATATCTCCACGTTCGCCGGAAAAACCTATCGCATCGAATTCAAAAATAATTTGGAAGACTCGATGTGGACACCGCTGGGAAACGACATCGTTGCGAGTTCTTCCGCAATTTCCGCTTCCGACAGCACGATTGGAAATGCGCACCGCTTTTATCGCGCGCTGCAATTGGACTGATTCTATTTAGCGCCCAGCGAAATGACTTTTAAATCGTCAAACTGAATTGGTGTTCCTGAATACGGACTCCCCCAAATGGACGCACGACCCGCGACCGGTTTCGTTTTTTCCGCAAAAAAAATTGTCGGCTCCTTCGGTTCTGCGGAATTTTGCAGCCACACTTTGCCGGAAATTTTCCATGTCGTTTCGTTCTCCTTGCGATTTTCTAAACGTAAAATCAGCCATGAATCCAATTTCCCTTCGAATGGAGCGGTTGCCACCACTTCATCGCCTTTAAAAAGTTCTAACGCCTTTTTCGCGAGCGAAATTTGCAGTTTGTAACCGCTTACGCCATTCAATCCCACCGCAAAGGTCGGAAAGCGACGCCCTTTCGCCGTGCTGCGAATCCGTGCACTGACCTCGATATCGCTTTCCACCGTGGGCCCGAACAAAACGCCAAACGTCTCAAGCGGCGCGCCGGGAAGTTCGAAAAGCTTGTTGGTCTGGTCCTGTTTGACCGCGAATCCGCCGTCGAGGACGAGAAAATCTGCGGGAACTTTGTCGAGATCTGCTTTCTCAAAATTATTTTCGAAAAGAATTTTTCCTGTGGAAATTTTACCTTCCTCCACAACGGCAGCAGCCAACCCCGCCAGAACCAAAAACACGAAAACCATTTTCAATTTCATTTTATTTTAGTTATTTCGTAACCCTTCCATCAACTTCCCGCGCAGCGCCAGCGCCGTCGCAGCCCAAGTCCAAATTACTCCACTGACCAACACTGCGCCGAGCGTCACCGCGAAGGAAAGATACGGCAAATCTCCGCCGGGCGAAAGCAGCGCGGGCAAAACTGCGACCAGCGCCGCGAAAATTCCTAAAGCAATTCCCAAGCACAACAGCGCCGCGTGTTCGCTCAGAATGAGCCAGCGCAAACTGCGGTGCCGAAAACCGATCGCCCGCAGCACGGCTAATTCACTGCGGCGCTCCAAAACATTTCTCAAAACCACAATTCCCATTCCCGCGCTGCCCAGCAGCAAGCCGAGTCCGCCCAAAATTTGGAACGTGTTCAGGTAAGTATTTTGCACGGCGTTAAACGCGGCCAATCGTTTTTCAGTTCGCGTTAATTCAAGTCCAGAGTCGCGCAAAGCTCGCGAAAGTAGCGCGCTGGCTTGCTCCACTTTATTGGACGGTGCATCGATCAGAAACATTCGATAACCGCTTGTAGAAGGAAACTTTTTTACAAACGCGCTCTCGTCAATAATCAAGCTGCCTTGCAGAGTGGAATTGGCGATTGCACCGACAATCCTGACATCGAATTTATTCCCGTTTTCATCGGTATATGGAATCACGTCGCCCACTTTTTTGTGCAACGCCCATTGAATCGAGTTGGCGTCAGCGATTGCTGGGATAGCGTAATGTTTTGGCCAAGGCGGTGGGGCAAAGAAGGCTGTTTTAAGCAAAAGCCATGGAGATTTAGTTTCCTTCAAAATTTTTGAAAACGTGAAAGCGTTTCGCGATGCCAGCAAATCCGGTTTTACTCCAAGCAATCGTGGCATTTGCGCACGATTCAAATTCAAACAACTCGCGTCGTCGCCATCACGAACGCGAAACGGCACGAACTGAACCTCCGCCAAATCACTTTCCGACAACCCGTAAAACTCGCGACCAGATTTTTCGTTTAAATTTTTAACAAGCGGCAATGTGGATTCGCCAATCAGCGCAAAACCGCCTGTGCCAGAGGAACGTTTTCGGCTGTCCTTGTTGGAATCGAGTTTGTTCGCCGTGACGGCGACCACCAGAAAACTTCCACAAGCGAGCAAACCAATTGTGGCGAGACTGCGTTTGCGGCGGCGCGCGCAACTACGAATGCCGAGGCCGGTCAAAGTTGAATTTCCATCGTAGCGGCGTCTCGGCAGAGCGCCGGTGAATTCAAGATTATCAACGCTGGCGCTCTGCCGAGACGCCGCTACGGGTGAATGCGCGAGCCATTTGAGGAAAATTGCGGCGAAAGCCAACCCTGAGATTAAAAGCAATGCGCCCGCGCCAAAAAATATTCCAGCGTTGCCAGTTTCCTTTTGCCAAATTGCCCAAGCAACTAAACCAACCGCGCCAATTCCGGCCACAACAGCGATCGACGTTGACCAGCTTCGTTTGGGAAGATGTTTAGCGAAAGATTCCAATCCCAGTTCCGCGCCTTGCGAGAGAAGTTCGTGCGCGGGACGTTTGGCTTGATTGCGAAGCGACAACCAAATTGTCAAAACGCTTACCAGTAAACTTGCGATGCATCCAATCGCCAGCGTTATCGGCGTGACATGAAATTGCAGTGATGAAGTTCCCACGGCGTCGCGCCAAAGCGTGTTCAAGCCAAGCAACATTCCTTTTGCATAATAAATTCCGCCGATCATTCCCAAAATTCCACCGATGAAGGCGAGCGCAGCTCCTTCGGCTAAAAACAATCGACGAACTTGTTTTGGGCGGAATCCCAGCGCGAGCAGCGTCCCGATTTCGGTCGCGCGTTGTTCGAGACTGAATTGAAAGAGAAGCGCGACTAAAATCAGCGCGGCGAAAATCAGGAAGAAACTGAATCCAAGAAAAAGTTGTCCAAAATCCTGAGACTGTGAACTGGCGGCGAGCGCTTGTTCGCGCACTGGCTGAAAAACTAAACCAAGTGACGCGGGATCAAGATTACGTCTCAAATTTTCCTCAATTTTAGCCATTTCAGAAATGGGAAATCGAATGGCGGTGAAAGTTCCAAAACGGTTGCTCCACATTTTTTCTCCGGCAGCGAGCGTCACAAATGCCTTGGGTGTTCCGCGAAAATCTTTCCAATATTGCTCGTCCTTCGCGCGGATTTTTTTCAGGTCGATGGCAAAGCCAGCGTCCCAATCGTCGGTTTTCTCCGCTTTGGCCACGCCGGGAAATTCCGGCATCAGATCGCGGTCCGCATAAATTCCCGCGAGAGGAACAATGGCTCGAACTCGAAATGAATTTGTTTTTTCTTCGAGACGTTGCTCCGCGCCCATCACGAAATAGCTCAGGCGCACTTCATCACCCGCTTTCGCCTGAAGATCATCCGCCAACCATTGGTTGATGATGATTTCGTCGCCGCGCATTTCCGACGGAACAATCGGAGCGCCGCTTGCCGTCACCATCGAATAGGGAGTCACTCGCTCGCCAACGCGAAGTTCATTGACGAAATAAGTGGAGACGAAGGTTGCTTGTGGGGCGGTTTTTCGTGCGGGCTCCACGATGGGCGGATCAATGAAAACGCGGGCGCTGCGCAACTCCGTCGAATTTTGATTCGTGACTTGCCGCAGTTCCAACTCGGCATCGGCCAGACGAAATTTTTCGCGAAATGATTTTTCCAAATCAACGATCGAGTTCGTTCCGTTTGAACTGGTAACAACTAAAATCAAATTTGCTTTTTCACCGAGGCCCAATTTTTTTTGAAGAAAACGCAGCGAGACAAATGCGTTCTGTGGCGGAATCTGGCTGGCGCGTAAATTAAAATTTCCCAGTTCGGCATCCGTTAAAACGGCGGCAACGGT
>JBKJOZ010000203.1:0-2792 GCA_046595315.1 Limisphaerales bacterium | reverse complement strand
CGCTGGTTTTCCCCCAACTTGTAAATCTGCCAGCAACTTCGTGGGATCAAGGCGCTCGTCCGGTTTGAGCAATTCCAAGCGCGCAATTTGGGACAGACCCACCGCTTCAGCTTCAGCAAAAGCTTCGGCCAATTCTTTTTGGAAAATATTACGGCGTGTCGTGTTGGTGCGTGGCCCGAAGATCGCCCAGATTTTTTGCGCCGGATATTTGAAACGCAATGCGCGGAGCGTTTCGCGAATCGCCGTCGGATGATGTCCGAAATCGTCCACAATCGTCACGCCGCCGGCAATGCCGCGCACTTCCATGCGGCGCTTAATTCCTTTGAACGTGTCGAACGCGGACTGAATTTGTTTATTGGAAAGCCCGCAATGTTTCGCCGCCGCCACCACGGCGAGCGCATTTCGCACATTTAATTCGCCGAGCAAGTTGAGGTGAAATTTGAAACTCGGGGTTTTGAATTCCGTGGCCGTTGCGCCGTAAGCTAAATCGGTGGCTCGCGTCGCATTATTTTCGCCGAGGCCAAATCGTTGCACCGGGCAATGGGTGACGTTCAACAGCGGCGCAAGATTCCCGTCGTCGCCATTTCCAAGCAGCAAGCCATTGCGCGGAATCAAATTGATGAAGCGTTTGAATTGAAGTTGGATTGCCGCGAGGTCTTCAAAAATATCGGCGTGATCAAATTCCACGTTGTTGATGATTGCCACTTCCGGAAGGTAATGGACGAACTTGCTGCGCTTGTCGAAAAACGCGGTGTCATATTCATCGCCTTCGATGATGAACCACTCACTGTCAGTGAAACGGGCCCCTTGCTGAAGATTTTCTGGAATGCCACCAATCAAAAAACTTGGATTCAATCCGTTGTGTTCGAAAACCCAGGTGAGCAACGAAGTTGTCGTAGTTTTTCCATGCGTGCCGCTGACGACGATGGAACGTTTGCCACGAATAAAAAATTCCTTGAGCAATTCCGGCAGCGAACAGTAGCGCAATTTTTTTTCCAACACCGATTCCGCTTCTGGATTGCCGCGAGAAATAGCATTGCCGATCACAACGAGATCCGGTTTGTGCGCGAGATTTTTTTCGGCGTAAGTCGGCATGACTTCGATCTTGCGCTGCGCCAAAAACGTGGACATCGGCGGGTAAACATTCGTGTCCGAGCCGGTGACGTGAAAACCTTTTTCGACCAACGCTGCGGCAGCCGACGCCATGGCCGTGCCGCAGATTCCAACAAAGTGAATGGATTTTATTTCCGTGGAAAACATGAGGCGGAGATTAACCACGGAGACACGGAGACACAAAGTTTTTCAAACTCAACCGCAGGAAATCCAACTTTTTTCGGGCAAAGCGGTAGAGGACTGGCGCACTCCAAGACCTGGCGGAATTACAGATGCGCTGAATCTTTCGCGTCATTGTCTTGGAGTGCGGCAGTCCTCTGCCGCTTTTTTGAAACGCATCGCGAAAAAGATGAATTATCTCTGAATCCGCGCGCTGCCGCCTTTAGCGAAGGCTTCGACTTGTTCGGCAGTTGCCATTGTAGTGTCGCCGGGAAAAGTCGTGAGTAATGCGCCGTGCGCCCAGCCGAGATTCACCGCGTCTTGGGACGAAACGCCTTTGAGCAATCCGTAGAAAAATCCCGCCGCGTAACCATCGCCGCCGCCCACACGATCAATCACATCCAATTCGCACGTCGGTGAAACAAAAGTTTTTCCATCAATCCACGCTACCGCACCCCAACTGTGCCGGTTCGTGGAATGCACTTCGCGCAATGTCGTCGCGACAACTTTGATATGCGGATGTTTTTTGGTGACGTTCCCCATCATGCTGAAGAACGCGCTCGGATCGAGTTTGTCTTTCGCGGCGACTTCAGGGCCGGGAATTCCCAAACCCAGTTGCAAATCTTCTTCGTTGCCCACCAGCACATCGACGTTTTTCACAATGCGATCCAAAATGGAAACCGCGCGATCATTACCACCGACGATGTTCCAAAGTTTGGCGCGATAATTTAAATCGAACGACGTCACGACGCCCGCAGCTTTCGCAGCTTGCATCGCTTCGATGATCACTTCCGCCGTGGTGGGCGAAAGCGCGGCAAAAATTCCGCCGCTGTGAAACCACCGCACGCCTTGCGAAAAAATTTCCTTCCAATTGAAATCGCCCGGCTTCAATTGCGCGGCGGCTTCGTTGCAGCGATTGTAAAAAACCACCGGCGCACGCAAACCTTGCCCGCGATCACTGTAAACCGTCGCCATATTCGGTCCGTGAACGCCGTCGTGTTTGAAATTTTTATAAAATGATTTCACGCCCATCCCGCGAACGCGTTCGGCAATTAAATCGCCAATCGGATAATCGGACATGGCGCTGGCGATGCCGGTGTTCAGCCGAAAACAATCCGATAAATTCGCCGCCACGTTGAACTCGCCGCCACTGACATGGATGTCGCAATGGGTCGCTTTGCGAAATGGAATGATGCCAGGATCAAGCCGATGGACGAGCGCGCCGAGGGAAAGAAAATCGAGCGCGCCTTTTTGGGAAATATTTAATCCGTAATTCATGCGCGCGATTTTGGAGGGACTCCGTTTGCAGAGCAAATCGAAAAAAATGTCCCGCGAAGGAACGAAAGTTGACGAGTGTAATATTTTGCAGCCAATGTCGAAGCGGGTTTTCTTTGCGCCCGGTGTGCTGGCCCATTTCTCCGCGTAGTGCGAAATTAAATTTGTGCTTTAGTGTGAACAGCCGCAAAAATCGAAGAAGTCTATGGCTGTTGAATTTAAAGATTATTACAAAACACTCGGCG
>JBKJOZ010000198.1:0-13578 GCA_046595315.1 Limisphaerales bacterium | reverse complement strand
GGCAATGCGCCGTCAAAGACAAAGCATTCGACTTGATCCGCCACCGCAAAGTTGTGGAAACCACATCCGAACATTTTCTGGCCGTGCTGCAAGCCGGGACGGTTGCCACGAATCTTTATCTCCGGCGGACGCATTGCTTTGCTCTCGGGATGCACTGGTTGCCGTGGCCGATTTTGCCGAAGCTCCATTGGCCACCGTTGGTTTACAAAGAAAAGCGCGCTATCACCCTTGCGGAGCATGAACGGATTGTGGCGCGAGAGAAAAATCCTGAATTGCGCGCGTTCTACCAAATGCTCTGGCACACCGGCGGAGCGCAAACTGACGTGGCAAACTTCAAAGCCGACGACATTGATTGGCACGACCGCACCATTACTTTTCGCCGAAGAAAGACGGGAACTTTGGTGCATCTGACCTTGGGCCACGACGCCATGAACGTTTTAGAAACCTTGCCGAGATCTGGCTTGCTCTTTCCCCGGCTCGCGGAATTAACCGCCAGCGAGCGGGCAAGCTGGTTTAGCAAACGTCTGCCCGCTCTGACCATTACTGGAATCACGCTGCATTCTTATCGCTATGCCTGGGCAGAACGAGCGCGGCAGTCCGGCTACCCTGAGCAATACGCCATGCAAGCCCTCGGTCATCACAGCGAAGCGGTTCACCGCGCCTATGCAAAAAATGCGAAAGTGAAATTGCCGAGCCTCGAAGAATTTGAGAATAAAATTGTCGAGTTGCCGCTGGCGGTGAATCAGTAACCGCGCAAAACAAAAGCCGCGTTTTAACGAACGCGGCTTTTTCAATTTTTGAACGAAAGCTGATTAGTTAAGGTTCACCGCGCCGGGAAAATCGGGCATCGCAGTTGGCGTCATTGCTGAACCATTCCGAGCATGGCTTTTCTTACGCGCATTTTTCTTGTGCCAATGTTGACTGATGGTGTTGGTCATTTTTGCCAGCCAGGAACGATCCTTGACCAATTCCAAAATCTCCAGCGTGGAAAAGAATTTGATGCCATTCTGCGGCGGATTTCCGAGCGGCTTTATCAGACGTGAGGAAACGAGAACAGGCACATCATGCGACTGGCAATTGAGCACCCATGCCGCCTGTTCAACCGTGAGGCGTGCCGGAAGCTGTCTCATCAGCAGCAGAAAACGATGTTGCTCATCCTTCATTTACTTCACCGCGCCTTTCAGCGTTTCCAACCGATCATCAATCCCATTCTTGTTCGCATCGACGAAGCCTTGCAGTTTTCCGTGCCGATGCGCGAAGAACCAACCGCCAACCAACAGCGCAACGCCGCCCAATATTAAAAGCTCGTTGCCCACGATGAGCGTGGGCAGGAACATCAGCGCGACGCCGCCGGCGAGAATGGCCGCGCTCGTCGTCACGCTTCCAATGATGACTCGCAAAGGAGGATAAAACATCGAAGCCAATCCGAACAAAAACATCACCACGCCAACCCACACGATTCCTTTGAGGCTGGAAAGTTTTGCGCCGATTTCGCGCGCCGTGTCCTTTTGCGCCGCGCCGAGTTCTGTTTTCGCCCGCGTTTCCTCGCGTTCGACAACTGGCATCGCTTTGCTCACGATCACGGCCTGAACATTCGTAACAGGCAAACCGCTTTCGTTTTCGCGCACACGAGTTTCTTCAATGCGCGAACCAGCGGGCAAAGTGTAACTCCGCACCTTCACCGTCTCTTGATCCTGTCGCGAAACTTGCGCGGGATTATCGCTTTGCAAAATATTTTGCTCGATGCCAGTCGCTTTTGTCATGGCCCGACCGCCTTTCAGCGGTTTGGTTGCCGCGCAACCGCTCAACACAAAAACCGCAGCCGTCAAAATTGGTAACATTCGTTTCATAATTTTCTTCTCCTTCGCTGCGTTCATTGTGCCCGCCAATTTTTCAGCCTCTTCGCGCGTGTAACCAACGCACACCAGTTCACGCCCGGATTCCTGTTCCAACATCAAACCCCAGCCGTGCGTCGCCGCCAGCCGTGTTCCAACTTCAATTGCCGCATATCGTTTCATAAATTTTTCCTCTCTTGAAATCTCCTCAGTTCAAAACTGCAATCCTGTAACGCTTCCGTATTCCGGTCGATGCACACCGCCAGCTTGAGTGATGTTTCGTTTTGTGTACCGACAATTTGCGTGAGCGATTCGTGATGGATTGCTTGCAGGTTTTTGTGATCGGCGATGAGTCCTTGCAACTGACGCACGAGCCAATAAATCACCGCGCCACAAACCAGCAGTAACAGGCAAAACGCCGCGAGGAACAACCAACGGTCATTCATCGCCGCCGCGTGATCCACTACGTTGATAAATTTTTCCGTGTTCATGTTCGTCATACGCGCACCAATTGCACTGAGCCGCTTTTGCTTTTGATCAGCGTTCCGAACTTCGCGAGCATCGCCTGTGCAACGTGCGAAATAATCGGGCGCACATCCGTTTTGCTGTAACCGGTTTGGTCCGGCCCAACATTTTGATATTTGATTCCTTCACCCGGCGGCGCAGCGGTTCGATCCACAATCAAAAGTTCACGCGCCATTTCGCACGTCGCTTGCAGAATCAGTTTTGGAACGACATCACTCGCGACAAATCCATCTTCACCGCGTTCCGCATCGGGATCAGGACAACGTTGGCGCGGCCATGACAATGCTTGCGTTGCTTTCGTCGTGAAGCCGCCAAACTGATATTCCGCATCAATCAATCGCGTTGCGAAGACGAGCGCGGCATCTTTGTTCTCTGCACTCGCAACCGTCCAAGGCGACGCATACAAGTGACCCTCGAAATAAGAGTCACCATCCGCCGCGTTCGCGTAGGCATTTGCATCCGGCAATCCGTTTCCATCTTCTTTGATTAACACGAGCGCCATTTCAGTTTTGTTTCACCAGGTTGACGAGCGCGTCCGCGAACCGCTCACGCACAACAGGAAATTGTTCTGACCACCACGTCGTCACGCTTCCTGTGTTGATCTCGATGGCGACGAGTTGCCCATCAGGTCGCATCATCAAATCCAAACTCACGTAACCGAAACCGAGTTCCGTCAGTTGCGCACTCAGATTTTCCAACGCGGTTGTTTCAGCGCGCGTGAAAGTCCATAACCCACGATGCGTTTCATCTGGCCTCACGCGCTCATCGCGATACACAGCCAATTGCCGCACGCCATCGGGACAGTCATCGTTCGCCAGCAGCCGTTCACGCAGCGGCAATTTTTTGAGAACAAAACCGAGCATCAATTTTCCGCCGAACAATTCCGCTTTGAACGTCCGCCCGTCATCAGGATTCACTTCTTTGCAAATCACATCCTTTTGAAAATCCCAATTCGCATAACGCGGCTGATTTTTCGTCAACACATGAAACCCTTTGCCACCGCCAGTGAACGACCGTTTCAAAATCAGCCGTTCCACGTTCCACGAATCGCACAATGCGAGCGTTGAGTTGAGATCGCTTGCCGTAGTCCATTCCATCGTTGGAAATCCAAGCGATGCCAGGAGCGTCAAATGTTCAGGCCGCGACATTGGCTTCCCACCGAAGCAACGCGCCTTCAGTCGCTCACGCGTCTCCGCATCAATCCAGTTGTGACTCACCAGCACATCGAATTTTTCAGTGAGTGCATCTGAATCAATCCCGGTGCGAATTTCGCAATCCATGCCCACTTCGCGCAGCCGTTGTTCTGCAAATCGGTAACGGCCAATCAACGAGGGAGCGGCGATTCCTGAATGAAATAAAACTTTCATGCGCCAATTTCGATTTCACCGCCCACTTCGTTGGAATGAGACGATTCACCGGAAGCGTTAAATGCCACGACGTAGTAGGTGTAAATCACGCCCGTCTCCACTGCGGCATCGGTGTAAAAAAGTTCGTTGGAGGGAACTTCGGCAACGACGATAAAGGGATCTCCGAAAGAACTTCGATAAACGCGAAACCCTTCTTCCGTGTTCGACGCATAATTCCAATTGAGCGTGAAATCGAACGGATTGATTTGCAGCAAAAGATTCCACGGCGCATTCGGCAGTTGCGCCGCGCCGCCGCGCCGCCGCCGACCGAGAATTAAATACCGCCACCTACTCGGACGAGATGGATTAGTTTTTGGAAGCATTTGCATAGATCAGTTCAGAAACTTTTTTTTGTTCATCCGTTTCACCGCTCGGTGGCAACAGGAGAAATCAGTTCAGCCGGATGTATTTGATATAAGTGCGCAAGCCTTTGACCTCGCCGCGCGTTCCCATTTCATTGGAAACGACCCACAGAATTTTGCGCGGGCTGGAAACGCTGTAGAGCCGCGTGATCTCAAATTCATGTTTGTAATTGGCAATCGGAATCATGGACTCCGCGACGTCGCCGATCTCGTATTCGGCTTCGTCATCGAGCAGGTAATAATTCAGGATGTCGCCCGCATTGAAATTTCCGGCGACCTGCAAGCGACCCAGCAACAAGTAAGTTCCCGGTTCAGGCAGGCGAATTGAGACCGCCGTGTCGCCCGGTCCGAGCAGAATTTGTTCTGGATTATCCGTCAAAGCCTGCGGGCCGAAGTTCAATCCGGGTGTGCTTCCACTGGAAATCTCAAAACTACACGCGCTGTGAGGTAAAACTTTTCCCATAAACTTTTTTTGTTTGTAACAGTCTAATAACCGTCGCCATTTTCGTTTTTGTTTTCGGAAGTTTCAGCAGGAGGAATTTGTTTTTCTTCCGCTGATGGATTGACGGGTTGCACAGTATCCGTTTTCAAAGGACCGACCGGCACGCTCTCCACAGGAATAAGCGGACGCCGTTTGCGTCGTATGATGGGAAGCAATTCATTCATAATTTCGCCCAGCTAATGCCGGTTTGTTTAATGGAGAATTCACCGCCATAAACCGTGCCGCGCAATTCATCGCAGCCGATGAAAAATTGAATTTCAGTTGGCGAAGAAATTTCCGTAATGGTCATGAACTGGAAACACCGCCGCTCATTATCGCGAACAATGGTGTTCACGAACAGATCGTGATTCGGATAATTGAGCGCGAGCGTCGTCGTCTGATTCCACCACAACCCTTGAATCGTATCGCCCGCCAACGCTCCGTGGACGCAGACCGTCGCGATGAGCAAATAAATGCCGGGCTTGAGCACGACAGAAATTGGCGCACCGCCAGAAGTAACGGGAAGCGGAAGCGCTTCATCCAACAGAGCCATGATTTGCCCGACGCTCTGCGCTTTTTTAACACCGCATTCCGCAGCCAGACTCGAATGTGGTAAATGTTTTCCCATAATTTTTGTTTTGTGGGCGGCGGTCCGAGTGACCGCCGCCATTTGAGTTTTGTTCTTCGCGCGCAGCGCTGTGGCCGTGCGCAAGCACCTAGTTGTTGTGATCGATGGCGACGATGCGGACGTTTTTGTTTTCAAACACACGCGTCCAGTTCGCACCGTTTTCCAGTTCCGCATTCGTGGGAGAATCCGCCGCGACCGACGCAGAGGTGAACTTCACACCACGGGGATGCAGGATGTAACGACGGCGGTTAATGAGAACCGTGTCCGAATCGAGAGGAACACGCGCCATTTCCACGCCTTCAGTTCCGAAGCCGCCTTGGAGAGCCGCACCATCAAGCGGAGAAACGCCTTTGCCGAATGCGCCAGAACCAAACAAGTAGGTGCGATACACCTGACCGTCCGTTGTGCCAGCACGCGCCGCGAGCGTGTCATCGACAATGACGCGACGACCTTGAAACGTGCGCAGTTGCGCTTTGCCTTCGCTATCCGGGATGAAGTCGATGAGATCGAGTTTGCGCAGTGCCGCTTCCGTCGCCGAGTGCATCGCGACCGCCGTGAGGCGATCCGCCGCATCACCAAGTTTGGCGCAAGCATCCACGAACGTGGAACCATTGAGGCGAGTCGCCGCGCTCTGACCCGCGATAGCTTCCGAGTGAATCGCCAGCAAGTTGCCGGACATCGACGCCGCGCTGAAGATTCCCTTGAGGGAAGAAATCACCAGCCCTTCATCAATGCGCGCCCAGTAACCCGCGACCAGATCGACGATAGCCTGCATCGGATCATCACCAGAGATGACTTTCGCGAGATGATTCACGCTCCAGACCTGCGCATCATTGTGGATGCGCGCGATGTCCTGGTCGGAACTAATTTTGTTCACGGAGAGCGTGCCGGAATCACTGAGGAGTTGCCGCGTCGCAGTCAGATCTTTCCAGAACGGCATCTTTACTTCGCGCCCGCCGCCCGCTGCCAGTTCATCGAATTCAGGAGCCATCTCAATGATGCCCGATTCGCCAAAGCGCGACAGTTCCGCTGTCCGCTCGATTGCATATTTTTCGAATTCTGTGGGGATGATAATGTCCGCCACTGCTGTCTTTGCCATAAACTAAACCTTTCTATGTTTGGTAGGGATGCGTTTCACCGCGTCCCATTTTTGTTTTTGTGTTTCTTGTGCCTTTTTGTGGCTGACTCCTTACGCCGCCGCTTTGAGCCTTGCCGCAAGTTGCGGATCGGTTTTCTGTAACTTCATTTGTTCCGTGAGATTCCATGTCTCCCGACGGAACGGATTTTTCTGTGTGCGTGAACCACCACTTCCACCGGAAGCGTTCCCAGCGGCACCGCCACCGGAATTGGATTCAAATAAATGAGGAGCATCGGCCACCTGAGAATCGACCCACTCCTCTAAAGTCATTGGCGTAACGCCATCTTTGCCGTAACGAACGGTTTGCCCATCCGCCTCGAATGCGCGCGGCGCACCGTTGACCAGTTTAAAAATCATTCGTGCTCGCGACGTGATGTCAGGAATTGCCGTTGGACGAAGCCCGCGTTTGGTCGCAACCGTGAGGACGCCTTGATCAATCTGAATCGCAGTGAGCCGCGAATTCAGTTGGTCACGTTCCGAAGTCAGACCAGTGACTTGTTTCTCCAGTTCGCCACGCAACGTCTTGATTCGCCCTTCAACGATCTTCTCGATTTCCTCCGGCTTGTGACCTTGCGCTTTTAATTCCAGCGCACGTTTCTCATCCGCAAGTTTCTTAACTTCATCCGGGTCGATGCCATCGAAGCGTTGCTTCAGTTCGTCACGTTCTTTGAGAAGCGCGACATTGGTGTTTCGAAATTCATCGAACTTCGATTTGTCCACGACGCCCTCAGCATCCAGCAGCCAAGCGCCGTCGCGTTCCACATAGAACGATTGATGTTCAGTCGGAATTTCTTCCCGCGATTTGAATTTGAATTTTAACGCCATAATTTTTTTACGTGGTAGGGATGCGTTCCACCGCGTCCCCATTGTTTTTGCTTTCTGTTTTCTTTGTGTCTTCTGCGCCTTTTTGTGGCTGAAGATTTCCCACCAGATTCTTTTCTTCTTCATTTGTCCGACCCGCAGGCAACACTTCACCGCGTCGGAAAAGCTCAAACATGGACTCACGACTAATCGCTCCGGCCTGCCACGCAGCCACGATTGCCGTGAGTTCTGCACTCGACATTCCTTTCGCGCTAAAATCGGTGTTGAGTTGAGCCAGCACTTGGTTGTCGCCAATGGCTTCGGGAAGTTCTTCCGTGGAATTCCACCAGTAAACCCAGCGCAGAATTTGCGTAATCGAATCACTCACGCTTAAAGAAATGGCGGTGAGAACGCTGTTCTCACCACTTTGCCGAAGTTCGATAGCATCCGCTGTTTCCACGGCGCGCTTCTGTGGTTCGAGCATCCGCGAACCAAGAACCGCCATAAGTCGTTCATCACGATCCATCGCTCGTTCGAAAGTCGTCAATCCTTGACCGGTGAATTCAAGAAATCCCGCCGTCGCGCCCGGAGTTTCCGCAACCCATGCCGTGCTGGAACCAATGCGAAGCACAGAACTTTTGTCGAACCCACTCACCCAAGCCGTCGGCAGCGCGGTAAAATGCAAACCATGTTTGTAATCCGCGTTGAGCCGATAGTGATCGAGATTGACGGCGATGATGTCTGCCAGCGGAAGTTTATCGACACACTCCTGACAGTTACGCGGACCGTGAAACACGAACGGAATCAGCGGCAGTGGTTTTCCGAGCCGAAGCGGAATTTTCGTTTCCGTCAGTTCCCATTCTGTTTTCGTAGTTCTCTTCGCCTTATTCTTTTTCGGTCGCCAGATTTCGACTTGATAAAATGGCCCCGACTTTTCTTCCCCAGATTTGTTGGTGACTTGAACTAGACGCAGCACTCGTAGTTGCTCTGATTCTTCGGTGGAAAATCCATCTTCTGAAACTTTGTGCGCTTCACGCAGCACCACGAGGGACAGAACATTGCGACCATTCACACGCTCCATGCGCCAGTTGATAATTTGTTCCGTTTGATAGAGGACAGCGTAAGCGCGCTGTTCAACTTCATTCTCCCAGTCCACGAGCGTTCCAGCACGACCGACTCCGATAACTTCTTTCACCACATCCTTGGCGTAGGCTTCGAGAGAAGTTCCCAGCATGTTCGCATCTTCGACGAATTGTGAGAGCGCACGACCTACCCCAGAACTTTTCTCAGGAATTTTAAACGTTGGATCACGACGAAAAACTAAACCGACGAAACCTTCAGCAGTTCTCGCCGTCGCATTGAAAAAAGAAGTGCGAGATTTGTAAGCGAGATATTCGTCATCCGTTTGCGAATCGAGACGAGGAAGATAACGAACACCAGCGCATTTAACGGCATCTTCACCCGCGAAAACATCCCGCGCCCGCAACCACGAAGTTACGTTCTCATCGTATTCAGGATGTGTAGAATTCACTGGCACGAGCGAACCCTAGCACGATGTTTTTTTTATTTTTTTGACGAGCCAGACACCTTACGAACACTCACGAACGAACTGACCTTGAACACGAACGAACACGAAATTATTTTTGCAGAAAAATACTTGACCGCTTTTTTAATGGGTTGGGCGCGTCACTCCGTGCGCGCCGCTCATCTTTGCGTTTCCATACGTTCTTTTGCGGCTAAAAGAAAATATCAGTTCACTTCGTTCAGAATGATTGATCACTCAATCGGCGTTCGCCTCAACCTCGCGCTTGGTGCGCTCGACTGCCTCGCCGCAAGCGGCTCGAATTAATTTCTACTTATCACGCCTCCTGTGAGCGCGACCGCGTAGTAGCTCTCTGTATGTATGTCTCATCTTCCATGTGGCTATGGAGTTAGCACGTGTGGCATCTGCCGCGCCAGCCAGCCCAGAGTTTTGGCTGTCACGGCAGATGCTACACGTGGAGTAATTGAAGACGCTTCGCGTGCCCATAGCCTCACTCCAGATCTGTATATGAGACATACATACAGAGAGCTACTACGCTACGTTCGGCATCCACGGTGGAGTTGCCGTTACATTTTTCATCGCTTGCGTATCGCGTTACGTTGGCACACGCCGGTTTGGTTCTATCGCATTTGCAGTTTCATTGGCATCACACTTTACTGCATCGGTTACATTGTCCTGCTACCACTTCGTGTTTGGTTCCTCTTTTTCTACTACGGTATCACCACCACACCAGCCACACGCCGCCGCCCCTGCCGCGCACGGTAGGCGGCCATCGCCATTGGAAAGTAATCACACCGGCTCCACACATTCCGCTATCTCATTCGTCGCCTTGTTCACCAGCGAACTCACTTCGTAAACCGACAGTTCATCGTTGCGCGGATGTTGCACCACATCATCGAGAATTTCCGGCGTGGATTTTGGATCAAGCCACGCATCACAGAACTCAGGTCGAACGATCACCGGCATCCGATGGTGAATCGGTCGAGTCACATCATTTGCTGGCGTCGTGAGAATCAGGAACCCGTCGAACTCCGTTGGTTCGCTCGCCGCTGGAGCGGCGAACATATCCGCAACCGGTTCCGGGCGGGGCGCTTTCTTGAAATGATCCCAGATTCCGGCGAAATAAAACGGCTCCCCATCTTTCAAGACGAACCGATGCGGAATTTTTATCCCCCCATTTCTTTTCCATTCGTAAAAACCATCCGCCCGAATTAAACAGCGATGTGACAGAAATGAATTTTTAAATGTTGGTTTTGTTGAAATCGTTTCCTGTTGCGCATTGATGATCGGCGCAGTCGCCCACTTCGGCAGAAATCCCCACGTCATCTCTTTTTCAACCAGTAAATTATTTTCCACTAACTCAACTCTCATTTTTTGAGTTGGCGCAACGTTGTAACGCGGCGAAAAAGTTAATTCCATTTTCGCACGAGGAAATCGCGACTCACGAAGATGTTTCAGAATTTTGCTATCGCTGTAACGTCCGCACACGCCAAAAATTTACCAGAACCGTAATCCATCGCAACGAACCAAACCGATATGCGGCTCACGCCGCGATGGATAGTGCGTTGCAGAGATTCGTTAGCGCTTCGCGGAGATCAACGCGGCCACGTCTCACGCCTGGTATTGCGCCTTCATCCAATCGCTACGCTTCTGGTCACTCCAGGGCGCAAGCTTCGGAGTCAGTGCTGGCCGGGGACTTTAGACGGCCAGCAGAGAATTGAACACGCTATCGCGTTCCCTCCATTCTACTCTCCGCTGTCACCCTGCACTCCGCGTTCGAGGCGGTTCAGCGGAGAGTAGAGCGCCCAATTAGGTTTATGCTCGCAGACTCGCCCCGCAAGCGGGAGTTAGTTGGGGAAAAATTCACCACGCCTCATGCTCCGCATGAGACACCAGACGCTTCGCGCCTCACTGGTTTATCTATCGGCCATCGTCTCTTGGCTATTTTCCAACGCTTCCAAAAATGTGGCCGCACGCTAGTGCCCCCCGCTGCGCAAAAGTCCGAGCTTCCGACTGCGGCGACGGCTTCCGCTGGGGCAAGGCACGAACGACGCTCCAGCCTTTCGCCTTGCGGAACATCGGACAATTGCTTCGCGCCCAAAGTTTGCCTGACCTCTGCGCCGTCGCGTTCCACAGCCGCCTTTGTGCTTTCCCTTGCACCCTGAAAGCCACGGCGATCTGTTCCACGTGCCGCGCAGAAGTCAGTGAGTTTAAGTCAAGTCTCCGCCCATGCTCCGACCGAGGTTGGGTTGAAACGCCAAAGAGTCGGCCAATTCGCTTCGACAAAGGTTCTTGTGAACCTGCTCGCAAATTGGCCGACACTTTGGCTTGGGTCGGGGGCGTCACTCCTGCATTTAAACCGCCATCATTCCGCTGATCGCAAATTAGCGGGCGACGGCATTCGTTCCTCATGTCCGACGTCCCGTCCAAATTTGCGCCGCTCCATTCCAGGCGGTTGAAATTCGGAGAGACGCATTGAAACACAAATAGCGCGAGTCCTTGAAAGCGAAATTCTTTCGCTGATTTTCTGCAACGCGATGGAGTGTTGATCGCCCGCCAACTTTAGAAAGCTCCGTTCGCCAACTGTCATTCGTGCTGCTTCCCTCGCGTCGCACAATCGCCATTATCTGCAATTCGGCACAGATGGCTTGCCGCTGGCGCAACCCAAGCCAGCCGAATCGAAGATAACAGCGGATTGTGCGCACTTCGGCTCTTCGCTCTGTCAGAAATTTTGCAACCGACCCTGCGCCCCGCAAAATTCCCGCCAGAACTCATCGGCACCACTCACGCCAGCCGTCTCACTTCGCTGATTTGTTTCACGCGGGCGGGAGACAATGAAAGCAGACTGGCCGGACGCGGCTCAAATGCAGCCGCGTCCGCTGATGCGTATTCCGCCTTTGTTTTTCATAACTCACTTTTTCTCTCTCAGCCTGTCGCCCCTCACACGTGCGCCTAATCCATCGCGGGCAAAGAGCGTGGTGCCCTCTAAAGACTACTCCCACGCGCCGCACGATGGGGCGCACTTCCAATGTGTGAGGGGCGACAGTCCGAGAGTGAAAAAATAAAAAAAATTATGAAAACAAAAACAGAAACACATCAGTTGAAGGTTAAAAAAAGTTCAGGGCTCGAGAACCGGAATGAAAAAATAAATGAAGAAAAGCCGAAGCAGGAAGCGAAGCCGAGTTTGCCGAAGATTGACTTGGAGTTGCGCCGGAACAACCGCGCTCTACCTATTAACAAAGTCTTGGAAGTCTTACAGGGCGAAGCACCGACCTTTTGGCAGGTTGCCGAAGTCGTCGGAAAATGGGTTTGGATTCAATTCAAAGAGAAGCAGCCGCGTGAAGTGACAATGGTTCTCTCTCAACTCGGTTTTCATTGGAACAACAAACGCCAAGCGTGGCAGCACCCTTGCGGGAAGTTCACACAAAAGCCAGCCAGCTACGACCCACGCGAACGCTACGGCAGCGAGTTTCCCGCTGATTCACAAGCCGCTTGATTCAATCGGGCGGAGCAATCCGCCCACATTTTTCAAACTATGAAAACAAAAAATATCCTTACCGCGATTGCCTTAGCCGCATCACTCATCACCGCACGAGCATCCGACTTTTCCAAAGTCGTTTCCTCGATGACGTGGACATCCGTTCACAACATCACGAACGATTTCGGCACAGTCCGCCAAGCACGAACCGCCAAAGCCAGTCAGGTTTTTTGGACAGAGTGGCGCACCAACAAAACCGAAATGAAAGCCGCAGGATTTTCCGCACGTCCGACCACCAACGGATGGGAAGCGATTGCCTACGTGAAAGGAGCGAAGCAATGAACACCTACACCTTGAGAGTGGGCGACTGTGTGGAATACGCCGGACAACGTTGCCAGATTGTCCGCGTGACCGATTGCGCCGCCGTCGTCGCTGTCATCCAGAAGCCGCGCACCATCACGCCGCGCTTTGGCAAGCCCTTGACCATCCAACCGCGACCCAAGTTGGAGCGCATTAGCACACAATAACCACTCCCAATCCTCAACCGCTAACCACCTATGAACACAGACGAAAATATCAATCCAATCGAAGCCCTTTCCGCCGTTTTCGGCGAGCCGAAACAAATCGCCGACGGCATCACCGCCTTTGGTGAAATCATCTACTCCTACACACGAGCGCAAGCCGTCGCTGACGGCGAACAAGTTGAAGTCTCGAAAGTCGCCGCCGAAGCCGGAATTAAATTTCTGGTTTTTCTCACGCGCACCGTTTATGATGCTTACGTGACCGTGCCGCCGAACGTGAGCGGACAGGATGAAGCCGGACGCCTTTGGGATGTTGTCTGGATGCTCCGCGTCGCGATGTTGCGAGCGAAGCCCGGACACGACCGAATCGTTTTCGCGCTCTTTGTCCGCAATGACAACAGCCGCGCAAAACTTGTAAAGTTGACCGCCACTTGCAGCGCACTCGACATTGACGACGCCCGACCCGCCATCACAATAATGTTGCCGGGTGAAGATTAAAAAACGTTGCGTATGAAAGATGAAACGAGAGAACGAATCTACAACGAGTTGCTCAGTCTTTTAATGGAGGCTGAACTTGCGGCGAGGAATGGAAAATGGATGACATGCGGAACTTACGCTAAAAACTGCATGGAAAAAGCCTACGAATACGGGAACGCTGAAAAGCTTTCTTCCAAAACGCCGGACCCCGAATATTGAATATCTAAGCCACGAAGGGGAGTGCGCCATTTCCTCTTTTTGCCCTGGGGAGGCGACTACCTCCCCAGACCCCACCCGCCAAAGGCATGGCCTCTGGACTCCATTCATTTTTTGGGCTTCACGTCAGCCCAAACCCGACGCCAAAGGTTTTCACCTCTGGACTC
>JBKJOZ010000302.1:0-3884 GCA_046595315.1 Limisphaerales bacterium | reverse complement strand
TCGCCGACGAGCTGGATGAAGAATCGATTTTCTGGGCAACAGGCGAGGATGCCTGGCTCATTTACCGCAAACCTACTGAAACAAATTTGCCACCGAACCTCGCCGCGATTTCGGATTACACAATCCACGCTGGCACTTCGGTGGTGTTCACGAACACCGCCAGCGATCTGGACATTCCGGCGAATATTTTGAGCTTCAGTTTAGATTCTGGCGCGCCCGTCGACGCATCGATCAATTCGGCGAACGGAATTTTTAGTTGGACAACCACCGATGCGCAGGCAGGAAGCACCAACCCGATCACGGTGCGGGTCACGGACAATGGTTCGCCGAGCTTGAACGATTCAAAAAATTTTGTAGTCAACGTCGTTGCGCGCCCGAGTATCCAAGATATTTCCAATGCAAAGGGGACGATTACGCTGACGTGGAGCGCCATCGCGGGAAAAACCTATCGCGTTCAATACAAAAATAATTTGGAAGACGCGAACTGGATTGATTTGCCGGATAGGATCGCCACCGGATCAACTGCTTCACTGAGCGAAACTCCCGGAATCAGCCAAAGATTTTATCGAATCCGAGCGCTCAATTAATCGAATGATTCAGCGTCGTCGAGCGTCCCGCTGAATTTTTGCCTCCTAATTTGTTTCAGTAGGTTTGCGGTAAATGAGCCAGGCATCCTCGCCTGTTGCCCAGAAAATCGATTCTTCATCCAGCTCGTCGGCGAGATTGGCGATGAATTTTTCCAGCATTGGAATTTTGTCATCGGTCAGGAAGCCGACACGATATTCCAAATGTTCGCCGTAATGTTGGCGTCCTTGGGAATCTTTCCAGAATCCAGCGATGTTCCCCGAGGCGAGCGTGTAGCCGCTGAAATTGGCAATCAGAAATTCATGAACCTCTTGCTCGAATGTTTTTCCACGCCGCGAAACCGATTTCATTTTGAGCGAGGGCAAAAGCAGAATGCCCAGGCGGCCCAGCGATTCCTTTGATGCTGCGGGAGTTTCCATGGGATTGTTTACGAAGGGCGGATTCGCGCCCGGTTCTGAAATACAGCGGATCAAATTCTCGAATTTTTTTTCGCTAAAAATTTCACGACGTCAGGCTTTGGCTCGGCTGCGTTTTTTTGCGCGTGCCATTTCCATTTCCGTTCGCATGTCCATTTCCATGTCCGTTTCCATTTTTGTGAAGGGTAGTGGGCAAAGAAGTGGTCGTGAAACTGAGTCTCGGTTCCGTGCTGGGCTGGCTGATTTTGGTGAACAAGGTCAACGCCTGCGCCACGACCTGATCCATGTTGTAATATTTGTAGGTGGCGAGGCGTCCGGCGAAATGGACGTTTCCGGTCGCCGCAGCGAGCGCGTGATATTGGCGGTAAATCTCGGCGTTTTCAGGGCGCGGGATAGGATAGTAGGGATCGCCTTCGGCCGTCGCATGTTCGTAAACGATGGTTGTCTTGTCATGTTTTTGGCCGGTCAAATATTTGAATTCGGTGATGCGAGTGTAGGCGTAATCATTCGGATAGTTGACCACAGGCGCTTGTTGATAAACCGGCACGTCATGCGTCTCGAACTGAAACTGGATTGAGCGATACGGCAACTTTCCATAACGATAATCAAAATATTCGTCCACTGGCCCGGTGTAGATCATCTGCTTGTAAGGAATGTAATTTTTGATCTCTCGATAGTCGGTGTTGAGGAGAATTTGAATATTCGGATGAGAAAGCATGTTCTCGAACATTCGAGTATAACCGTGGAGCGGCATCGCTTGATAACTGTCGGTGAAATAACGGGCGTCGCGATTTGTTCTGGTCGGCACGCGCGCCGTCACGGATGCATCGAGTTCAGAGGGATCGAGTCCCCATTGTTTTCGGGTGTAACCGCGGAAAAACTTCTCGTAAAGTTCCCGGCCAACTTTGCTGACCACGACATCTTCGGAGGTGCGAATGATGTCCTTGGGTTCGGCCATCGATTCGAAAAATTTCTCTACCTGCATGGAATTCAAATCCAAGCCGTAAAGCGTATTTATGGTATCGAGATTGATCGGGATAGGAACGAGTTGGCCATCAACGTTTGCCTGAACGCGATGCTGATAAGCGCGCCATTTCGTGAATTGAGAAAGATAATCAAAAACGGTTTTAGAATTCGTGTGGAAAATGTGCGGGCCATATTTGTGAATGAGAATGCCGCTGTCATCGTAGAAATCATAAGCATTGCCGCCGATGTGCATTCGCTTATCGACGAGCAACACTTTTTTCCCGTGTTGGCTCGCCAGCCGTTCCGCCAGGGTGCTCCCTGCAAATCCGGCTCCTACGATCAAATAATCAAACATAATTAACCTTTGTTCTCGCGACGGCGCGATTGGGATCACGCCACACGTATTTCGTTTTGTTTCAGAAAACACCTCCCAAATCTTTATGCGGCGGAAACGCTTTCGCGCGACGGCGCCCGGTGGTGCACCGCTTTTCCTTTCAATACATGCCGCACATGTTCTTCCAGCTTGGCGACAATCGAGTCCCATCCATTCTGATCGGCCATTTCCAATCCGCGTTGGATAGCGGAGGCGTCGGGTGATTCGACTGCGCTGCGGCAGAGTTGAATAAACTCATCGTGTGACGCAGCGACTTTCACAACGCTGCTAAAATTTGAGACCACATCGGGTACGGCGGATGAAACGATTTGTTTTCCAGTCGCCATGTATTCGAGCGCCTTGGTGGGATTGATGTATTCGGTCGCTTCATTGAGGGCGAACGGCATCAGGCAAACGTCAAATGCCTTCGTGTAAGCCGGCAATTGGGTGTAATCGCGTTTGCCCAGCCAATAAATATTCACGCGCACCGGAAGAGCGTTGGGGTCGACTTTCGCAAGCGGGCCGATGATAACGATGCTCCAATCCGGATTTGCTTCCGCTAGTTTTTCGATCAATTCGTAATCCAACCGTTCGTCCACCACGCCGAAATAGCCGAAGATCGGACGATGCACGAAATCAAGATCGTGCGGAACCATGGTTTCTTTCGCGCGCGCCTTGCTGAAATGTTCAATCTCCACGCCGCATCCGTAAAAATGGCAGTTGTGATTCAGGCGACTTTTTGATTCGTGCAATTTCCGGCCGCCGGCAAAAACCACGTCGGCAGCGGCAAGTAATTCGCGTTCGCGTTGGATCAATTCCGCAGGCGCAAATTTAAATTGCGAAAGTTGATCCATGCAGTCGTAGACAATCGCGCGTTCATCAAGTTTGCGGGCGAATGAAGTGACCGCCATCGGGTCGTAAAACCATTGCACCGGATTTTTAAATTGCCCGGCGAGCGGGCCGTTAGTCGCGTCCTTGACCAAACGCAGACGCTCCGCATCCACCCAAACGCCATCGTGAAATCGCGCGGAAGGGAAAAATGTTTGCATGATGGTGACGTTCGGGAAATTCGGCGCGGGCAAAAGACGGAACGTCGGCGCTTCATCGTTTTCAACGAGTTGCGGTCCTTCAACAAAAAGCACGCGATGGTTTTCCGAGATGCGCGAAAGGAATTGTTGCGGCCGTTGCCAGACGCCTTCCCAGCGTAGATGGCAATGAACGATAATCGGATAATCGAGTTGCGTTTGATTTTTTGGCACGAGCATAGGGTCCTTTTTTAATTCACGTTTGGTTTCGGTTTGTTGCAAAGTTCCGGCGGCAGCGTCGCCTTGTGCGGTTAATTTTTGATAAGATTCGACGAGCGCGGTTGGAATGCGGCGCAATTCGCCATTGGTTTGGCGTTCCAAACTGTAGATGCCGACGCGATGAATTTTTCCGATTTGATGGAGCAAAGCCCCGTCCCAATCGAGGTGATCAACCAGCGGCCACCAGGTGTAGCCGATCACGGGTATTCCTTCCTCGCGCAGTTTGCCGATATCGCGAAC
>JBKJOZ010000187.1:0-3730 GCA_046595315.1 Limisphaerales bacterium | reverse complement strand
GCGTTTGCGAACGGGTGCGCGGTGACTGACTAAATATTCCTCTGAACCTTTTTCACTCGTGATCACGGCGGGCACTCCCAAAACCGTGCAGTGCGAAGGAACGTCGCGGTTGACGAGAGAATTCGCACCGATCAGCACGTCGTCGCCGACTAAAATATTTCCCACCACGACGGAATTGACTCCAAAATAAACCCGGTCCCCGACAATTGGGACGCCTCGCATTTCACCGCGACCCGAGACGCCGATGGTCACGCCCTGGCTGATGCAACAGTCGGCGCCGACAACCGCCCGCCCATTGATGACCCGCATTCCGCAATGCGGCAGATGTAATCCCGGCCCGAGCTCCGCCGTGCAGGGCAAATTGATTCCAGTGGCGATTTCAATGAGCTTGCCCCAAAACATCAGGAGGATGCGCAGCGGAAATTTGATGGGCGCGGGGAGCCGACTGCGGAACACCGCTGCGGCGATCCGATACTGCAATAGTGCCCAAAGTCCTTGCTCGGTCAGGATCGGTTTCCAAGCCGAGCCGCCGTCGGGCGCGGTGTATTTCTTTACGTCTTGTTGATATTCGGAAAGCCATTTCATTTTAAGAATGAGAGTTACGTCGTAATTTCAGTTTCGGTTTCCGGCCGATATAAACCAGCGTGTGCCCGAGCCACTCGCGCGCGTCGCACATTTGGGCGAGTGATTTGAAAGCGCTTCGACAAAAATAAAATGGATTTGGAACCGCTCTGAGTTTGGCGCGATCCAAAGAAAAACCTTTTTGAAAACCGTACCAGGTGTCGAACACGTGTGATTCGACCGTTGCAAATCCGGCCTCCTCGGCGCGTTGTGTCATGTAGCTCCGGCGCATGTTGGACTGCCAAACCATGCGCGGCGGAAAAAATTTTCTAAACCAATAACGGAATTCGCGACGGACGGTCCACGCGGACCAAAATTGTGGAACTTCAAGATACAAAAGGCCGCCGGGTTTGAGAACCCGATAGGCCTCGGCGAATAGAACTTCGTGTTGTCGTCGCACAAAATGTTCATAGACGCCAAAGCTGGTGTAGAGATCGAATCGTTCCTCTTCAAAAGGCAGGTTCATCATGTCGCCAGTGACGGCGAGGACGTTTTTAAAATTCATTTGTTGAGCCTGTTCCTGCACTTTTTCAGTGAGGCGCGGAGAAAAATCTAGCCCGACGGCCTTTGCTCCCGCGCGGGCGAATGCAAAAACATAACGACCGTTGCCGGAGCCCGCTTCCAGAATATCGAGGCCGGGTTTTACGAGTGGTTCCAGAAAACGATTTTCCGGCAAACCAAGCAATCCTTTGCCGTTCATGCCATCGCTCTCGACCTGGCCCAAAAGGGATTCCCATTCAGCGGCTATGGTTGGTGTGTTCATATTAATTCAAGCTGTTGGCAGGGTGAAGGGACGGTTCCATTTCGCCCTGACTTGCGACTGGTTTCGCTGTTGCAAAAACGGTTCCAAGCAGGGCAATGCCGAGAAAAATTCCTGAATTTATATCGCCGCCGGAAACAGTGAGAACGATGAAGACGTAACCGAAAAAGCAAACCAGCGGGAAGGTCATACCTCTGGATGATAAATTTTTTGCAATTTTGAAAAAACAGACGGCGAGCCAGGTGAGGATCAGCAGCAGACCAATTAATCCGCCTTCAACTCCGACCTGCATGAACACGGAATGCAACGTTGCCTTTTTTCCCACGCCATATTTTACCCCGTCAACTAAGCCTGAATATTTGGCGTAAATCTCGGGGCCGCGACCAGGGCCGTAACCGAAAATCATCGCGTCGGCGGATTTATTAAAAGCGTACCACGCCACTTTCCATTGATCGGATCGGCCGCTGCTCCGTTGCCGCGCGGAACGATTATCAGCGAAAGTGCGTTTCAATCCCTTCGCCAGAGCGTCGCCATACGGGCTGTGCAACACCGCGACAAAGCCACCAATAACTAGGGCGATTGCAAATAACATTTTAAAGCGTTGCCGACTCCCGAAGAGCATGTTCAGAAAAATTCCGCCGCCGGCCACAAGCCACGCCGCGCGAGAAGTTGTCAAAGCCAGCAATCCCAAAATCGGGAGGAGCAACAGGAACCGCAGGATCGGTTTTGATTCTAAATTCAACCAGCGACCGCGGTCCACGGTCAGCGTTAAAAAACCAAACGCCAGTGGAATACCGAGTTGCGTCGGATTCCCGAGCATTGTGCCGCCCGTCGCAATTATTCCCAGCCGTCCCCCCTGCAGATGAGGCAACATCGCTAGGCCAAGGGAGCCTGCGCATAAAATTAATCCCAGCAAAGTGGCGCCCAACAAAACGGGATTGCGACCAATGACCAGGACGTAAACGACGGCAAAAACTAATTCAAAAAGCCGGAGGTTGACTGAATACTCATGGGTGTTCACGAAGCTGATGACGTAAAAAATGGTCACTGCAATTCCGAGTGCCCAAACCAGTGGAAATTTTTTCAAGGTGTCTCGTACGGTTCCTGAGGAAAGCGCAAAATAATAAAACAGCCCCAGCGCAAACACGCCGATGATCACGTTGTAAAAAGCAAAGCTGCGCAATAAATTGATGAACGGCCCCACCGCGAGAATGACGCACAAAATTTCATCCCGCCTTCCGACCAGAGCCAGTCGCAGTAGCACCAGTCCGAGCATCGCAAAAAAATAATGGCCAGCCAGAGACGCGCGGCCCACGGCGAGCAGACCGGCGGCGGGCAACGCACAGAGGAGCACCTGCAAAAGAAAAATCCCGAGATTGAATCGAACAAAACGTCGCGAAATTTCGTGGGCTGCCAATTCGGGCAACGCTCTTTGACCCTGACTGGGCAGAACCGGAGAAAAAATATTGATGCCAGATTGCATAATTTAATCCGCGGCGTTCGCGGCGACCGCAGTAGAAAATTGTTTTGCTTCACACTTTTTTGTGGGCCGACGGGGAACTGAGGGCGCAGTTCCGGAGAATTCTTCGAGGCAAAAGTCGTAATTTTTTCGGGCGGGCGATTCAGTGTAGCGCGGCGGTGAAACGATGCATTTCATCGCTCCAAACAATGTTCCCATGGCGTAGCCGAAAAAATAAGTTTGAGTCGGTCGCGTCAAAAAACCGAACAGGTAGTAAAAAACGGAGAGCAAAGTATCCGCCCAAAATCGCAAGCGATCCCCTGCTCTGGCGTGGGGCGAATGGCGTTTCCAAATGAAGTAACGATTGCGCATCGCCATCTTGCCCCGGGGAAAGCCAGCGGGCCGCCCACTTTCCGCGTGGTTGTGATTTACGAAAGCATCGCCGCAGATCAAGAGTTTCCAATCTTTGCCCAGACGGAGGGACATTTCCAAATCTTCGCCCTGAGCGTATCCGTAAAAAAATTCCGAAAACCTGTGCTTGAAAAAAACTTCACGTCGATAGGCCGAGGCGCCGCCCGCCAGCACATTGATGCGGCGAACTCCTTTGAATGGCGGAACCATGTCCCACGTACCGGAAGTTCCTGAAGCGTGGTATTGCCCCGGCTCTCCCCTCTGCACCAACCCCAAGGCAAACCGCAATCGCCAAAGCCGGGTCAACGGTTTGTTGATCCCATTGGTTAAAAATCCGCGCACCGCCCCCACCTCTTCTCGCATGTCCTGGATAAAAACTTTCCTGATTTCACGAAAATAACCGGGCAACGGAAGACAATCGTCGTCGAGAAAAAAAACAAATTCACGGCTGCAGGCGTCGAGTCCCACATTGCGTTGGA
>JBKJOZ010000128.1:0-4550 GCA_046595315.1 Limisphaerales bacterium | reverse complement strand
TTTACGTGGTCGGCGAAAATGGAGCGCTTGCTGATGTTTTCGTTTACATCAAAGAAGGTTTGAACGGAAAAAAATTTGCGCCACCGACTGAGCCGGTCTTGCTGAATCAGGTCGGTTGTGAATACACGCCTTACGTCATCGGTTTGCAAACCGGGCAGAAGTTGCTCGTACGTAATTCGGATCCAACGATGCACAATGTCCACGCGTTGCCAAAAGTTTCCGGCAACAAAGAATCCAACAAAGCGCAAATGGCAAAAAGCCCGGACTTGCAATACACCTTCGACACAACGGAAATTTTCTTGAGTTACAAATGCGATGTTCACCCGTGGATGTTTGCGTATGTCGGCGTGGTGGATCATCCGTTTTTCGCCGTGTCTGGCAAGGACGGCGCGTTTGAATTAAAGAACGTTCCAGACGGAAAATATTTGGTCGAAGCAGTGCATCGCAAAGCCGGAAAACAGACCAAGGAAATCGTGGTAACGGACGGAAAATCGGCTCCGTTCCAATTCACATTTGTAATTCCCGCGAGCCAATAATTATGTCTGACCCTTCTGAATCTGAATCTCCGCTGGACCGTTTGTGGCTCGAATACAGTTTGGTTTTTAAAAATTTCGACGACCACACGTTGGCGCGTTGGATGGCGCAAACTTTGGGACAACTTGAAGGTTCCGCGTGGCGCATGTCGCATCCGTTGCTCGGCGCGTATCGCCTCGCTGCGCAACTCGCGCACGACCGCCAAATTTGGCTCAAGCGTCTCGCGACCACGCCGTCGGCTTATCCTGAATCACCGTGTTGCCGCGCTCCATTGCTCCCGCTCTTGACGCGCGACGTTTTGGACGCTGGTTTAGTTTGCCAGCATTGCAGCGGAACAGCCGTTCCGTTAGACGAAATTCCGGCACTGCTGCAATCGGAAATAAAAATTTGGGCCGAACAATACGCGCCCATTCACGCCGTGGCGCATTGGGAAGATCGCCAGCGCAAAACCGTCAGTGACTACGAACGCGCCTGCGAAAATGCCGCGCTCAAAGCAGAAAAACTTCTTGCCACAATCGGCGGTGAAATCGCCCCGAAGTTTCTCGATATTTATCCAACGATTGTTTGGGAAGATCAGGACGAATGCCTGGAAGTTCGCCCGGAAGACATCGAAATTTAAAGCGTTTTGCCGCTAAATTTTTCTCAAGGCCCTTTTTCTAATTGCCGCCGAAGCCGCATCATATTTGCTTCAATCCGGTCGATGTAAAAATTTTTTCCGCTCGGATACGGCTCGTTCAAAAATTCATACAGGCGCTGAAAATTCCCCTTCAGTTTCGGCTGCACGTATTCTTCCCAAAACAGCGGCGTTTTTTGAACGAGATCGTCGGCGCTGGAAAATGTGGACGTCGGACGAGTTTTGCCAAAAGTCTGCTGGGCCGCTTCGGCAAATTCTGCATAAAGAACCGGCAATTTTTCGACGTAATCTTTGGCCGCCATTTGCCCCAGCAAATCCGCTGTGCTTAAAGCAAATCCAGCCATCCGCTCCTCGTCACTCTGGAACGGAATTGCCTCCAGATTCACATTCAAGCCGGTGCAGCGAATCATGTTTTGCACAGACTGAATTTCAGCGGGGGCGAAGTTTTTTTCGCGCAATAATTCTGCGGCGAATTCCGCGCTCCTTTCCACGTGAATCAAAGTGTATTTCGCGCCGGTGCCTTCGGTGTCATCGCGCTTTTTCAAATAGCCGGTGTCGTGCAACAAAATTGCCAGCAAACCGAGTTCAAACATTTTTTGGGAAAGAGGCGGCGAAGCGTTGGCCAAATGACGACCGCGCAAAAGTCGCGCCATGCAAAGCGTGACTTGCAACGTGTGTTCCAAATCGTGATAGCGCGCGTCGATCGCCTGGTAATCGCGGTAATTTCCCGTGAAACAATCATTGGCCCATTGGAAAATTTTCGGAACAAAACTCGCGTCGCCACTGGGAAAAATGGAAGCGTAAATCGAATGAACTTCGCGTTGCACTTCGGCAACCTGTTTCGTGTCGATTTCCAAATCCATGCGCCAGTTACGCTAGTGAGTTCACCCAAAATTGCACGTGCATTTTCTTTTATGGTTTAGCGCCACATGGCTTAGCCCAGAGGCAAAATTCAGACGCACATTGAATCTTCAGCCATTCTGATTTACAGATGCGGGGCTAAAAATAAAAACATGTCGCGACATCCCAATCTCTCAACCAATTCAGATCCTTCCTTCAAATCGAAATCCCGCACGACTTGGGAAATCGTCCGGCGCGTTTCCGTTTATCTAAAGCCTTACAAACTGATGGCGTTCGGCACCATTTTTTGCGCGTTGATGTCGCTGGCGTTTTCCTTCGCTTATCCGTGGCTGACTCGAATTGTGATCGACGACATTATTGGCAAAAAACAAGAATCGTTACTCGCTCCTGTCATGCTCGGTTTGCTCGGCTCATTTTTGCTGCGCGAAATTTTCAACAGCATCCGCATTCGCATCAACAACACGTTCGAGCAAAACGTTATTTTCGACATGCGCCGCCATGTTTACTCACGCTTGCAACGACTCCCCGCAAATTATTTTGATCAACGCGCCTCCGGCGATTTGATGACGCGCGTGATCGAAGATGTGAATTCCGTCGAGCGACTTTTGATTGATGGCACTGAGCAAGGAACCGTTGCAATCCTCGCGGTTGTCGGGGTGCTCGCGATGCTTTTTCACACGAATGCCACCCTCGCCTGGGTCGCCCTCGTTCCGCTGCCGCTGCTGGCGGGGGGTGGACTTTGGTACACGTTGACCGCGCACCGCCGTTACCGCGCCCAACGCGAAGCTTCCAGCGCCATGAACGCACTCTTGATGGATAATTTACAAGGTGTTCGCCAAATAAAATCGTTCGCGCGCGAATCGCATGAAGATACGCGCTTTGCCAGTCGCGCCGACGATCTGCGCACTGGAACTTTGGGTGTCATGCGTGTCTGGGCCATGTATTCGCCCGCCATGGGTTGGGCCGCATCGCTCGGCATGGGTTTGGTTTTGTGGGTCGGCGGCTGGCAGGTTCTTCATGGCACAATGACCATTGGCCAGTTGATCGGATTTCTGTTTTATCTCGCGCTTTTTTACGACCCGATTGCGCGCCTGCATGGCTTGAATCAGATGTTGCAAGCAGCGCGGGCGGGCGGCGAGCGGGTTTTTGATATTCTAGACGCAACGACGGAGCGCTCAGGAATCGCGATACAAAAACAGCTGCGCGCGGTTTCAGGTGAAGTGATTTACGAAAACGTCAGCTTCAGTTACGGCGAAAATAAATCCGTGCTGCGAAATATTTCTTTGCGCGCCGCGCCCGGTGAAATGATCGCGCTCGTCGGCCCAACCGGCGCAGGGAAATCCACTTTGGTGAATTTGCTCCCGGCATTTTACGAAGCCACCTCAGGAAAAATTACCATTGATGGACAAACCATTGCGGACGCCTCGCTGGAATCGTTACGCTCGCAAATCAGCGTTGTTTCGCAGGAAGCCTTTTTGTTTAACGGAACCGTTCGCGAAAATATTTTATACGGCCGACTCGACGCGACGGAAGAGGAATTATTCACTTCAGCCCAAGCCGCCAATTGTCACGAATTCATCACCCGTTTGCCGCAAGGCTACGATTCGCGCGTCGGCGAACGCGGCGTGAAATTGAGCGTGGGCGAAAAACAACGCGTCAGCATTGCGCGGGCGCTTTTGAAAAATTCACCCATCCTCATCCTCGACGAAGCCACCGCCAGCGTTGATACCGCGACGGAAAAATTGATTCAAGAAGCCCTCGAACGTCTCATGGCCAATCGCACCAGCTTTGTCATCGCGCATCGCCTGAGCACCATTCGCAATGCCGACCAGATTCTTGTCATGTGCCACGGCGAAATTATCGAGCGCGGCACGCACGAGCAACTGCTCGAACAAAACGGCCTCTACGCCAAGCTCGCCCGCATTCAAAACACGACGTTTATCGAAGAGAGTTTTGAAAAACTGTCCGCCGCGCCGTAATTTCAGGTCTGCTGAACAAGATCAAACCCGCGATGCATGGCAACATCGTCGCAGCGTTGGGAGACAGCCAAACGACGTTGAAAATTTATTTTCGTCCGCCAACCTTTTTGAAAATTTCTCCACTTGCCAACCTGCGTTCCCATTCTTAACTTCGCTCCATGGATTCGCAGTTGGCCCAATACATTCCTGTTTTAATTCTCGGTTTGGTCGCCCTCGGTTTTGCCGCTGGCACTTTGATTCTCTCCTCTGTCGTGGGGAAATGGGCGAATAAAAACCGCCGCGAAACGAAAATCAAAAACACTCCTTACGAGTGCGGCATGTTGCCCATCGGCGAAGGACAAACCCGCATGTCGGTTAAATTTTACCTGATCGCGATGCTGTTCATCCTTTTCGACATCGAAGTCGTTTTTCTTTATCCTTGGGCAGTGGTTTACCGAAAAATGCTCACAGAAAATGCCACGCTGATTTTCGGTTCCATGATTTCGTTCCTCGGTATTTTGTTTGTCGGCTACATTTACGCGCTGAAAAAAAACGCCTTTGAC
>JBKJOZ010000090.1:0-11293 GCA_046595315.1 Limisphaerales bacterium | reverse complement strand
ACCAACAGCCTGGGCAACGGCAACAACCAATACGGCACCGTCCTGCTCCAGGGCAACTAACCCCACTCAAAACCAAACTTACAACCACAGGCGCTGGAGCAATCCAGCGCCTCTTTGTTGGGTGAGGGTTTATGTGAAAAGCCTTCTTGCAAATCTTGCTTTCGCCTCCTAATTTCCCAATCCCGTTTTTTGAAAACTCGGGCTTTTTAATGCAAAATTCACGGATCGTTTAACTTATGGCGAATACAATTTTGGTAGGTGCCCAGTGGGGAGATGAAGGCAAGGGCAAGATCATCGATGTGTTGACTGAGCAGGCCGACATCGTAGTACGGACACAAGGTGGGAATAACGCCGGCCACACTGTTTTTTTGGGTGAGAAAAAGTACGTGTTGCATTTGATCCCTTCGGGAATTTTGCGATCCAAAAAAACCTGCGTAATTGGCAATGGCGTTGTCATTGATCCGGTGAATCTGGTTGAAGAGATTGACGGTTTGCTTCGTTTAGGAATTCCGGTTGAAAAAAATTTGTTCATTAGTGAAACCGCTCATCTAGTTTTGCCCTATCACCGTGAATTGGATGCGCAACGAGAAATTTTGAAAGGTAAGAATAAAATCGGAACTACCAAGCGCGGGATCGGTCCGGCCTATGGTGACAAGGCCGCGCGAATTGGTTTGCGAATGATCGATCTCGTCAATGCACAGAAATTTGAGTCATTGCTTCGCATTCGGATTAAAGAAAACAACGAAGTTTTGAAAGCATTTGGCGCGAAGCCTTTGTCATTTGCCAAAGTCCACGCTGCCTACCGCAAAGCAGGAGATCGGCTCAAGCCCTTTGTTACGAACACAGTGGTATTGCTGCACAAAGCAAACCGACGCAAAGCCAATATTTTATTTGAAGGGGCGCAGGGAACTTTTCTCGACATCGATCATGGCACGTATCCATTTGTCACGTCATCGAACACCACTTCAGGCGGAGCGTGCACCGGTTCGGGGGTTGCGCCAAACCGGATGGATCGCGTGGTCGGCGTCATGAAAGCTTACACCACCCGCGTCGGAGAAGGGCCGTTGCCTACGGAAAATGCGGAGATTGCCGACATGCTTCACGGGATGGGTCGGGAGTTCGGCGCGACTACCGGTCGAGCGCGTCGCTGTGGTTGGTTTGATTCGGTCGCCACCCGCCACGCGACAATGGTCAACGGTATTGATGAACTTGCAGTAACCAATCTCGACGGACTCGACAGTTTGGAAACAATTAAAGTCTGCATTGGCTATCGGATTGGTTCTTCGCGCCTCGATTATATTCCAAATGATGTAGAGGTGTTGGCCAAATGTGAGCCAATTTACGTCGAATTTCCCGGCTGGAAAACTCCCACGGACAAAGCACGTGAATGGAAACATCTCCCTGTAAAAGCGCGTGCGTATCTCAAAGCCATCGCGGAATTGACGGATGCAAAATTGACCATCGCGTCCGTGGGACCCGCAAGAGCGCAAACCATTTTTGTGTAACGTGACACCGCGTTCAAGCGGATGAAAATAGTTTTGCCCATCGTAATTTGCGCAATCGCAATGGCCGGATTTTTAATTTTAAGCAATCCCATCGAATTGCGTTCCGGACGCTGGTTGAAAATCGCGATCAGCCTCCCGTTGGTTTTAGGTTTTATAGGCGGGATGTCATCCGGGCTGAATGCTCGGGGTGGCCTAATTTTGATTTCCTGCATCGTCGCTCTGGCTTTCGTCTGGTGCGCGAACTTATCCTGGTTTTTTGCCGGTTCATTTGCCAATTTTTTTTACAGCGATATAAGTTCGCCGACCGGAATTCGCTCTGATTTTCGTTACGCAAAAATTCATCGGCGCGATGGCGAGTTGGAGCAGGCGGTTGCTGCCATCGAGCACGAGTTGAAAAAAGAGCCGGAAAATTTTGAAGGCTTAATATTGCTTGCCGGAGTTTATAACGACATGAAGCAACCGGAAAAGGCGATGGCTCAATTGGAAATTGTCTCGAACGCTCCGGGCGCAACTGAAGCTCAGAAAGAAGTAGCTCGGGGTGAAAATAAACGGTGCGAACAATTGAAAAGACATTTGGCCACAACTCGAGGAAAATCCAGACCGTGAGCGTCATTCCATTAAGCCCACAAGCTCGAGCGAGCGTGCCAAAACATGTTGCGATTATCATGGATGGCAATGGCCGTTGGGCCAAGCAACGCCATCTGCCGCGAGTGGAAGGACACCGCAACGGCGTGGAATCAGTTCGCGCTGTGGTGCGAGCGGCAGGCGAAGCCGGCGTAAAATATTTAACTCTCTACGCATTTTCAGTCGAGAACTGGAATCGCCCCCAGGACGAAGTGGACACGCTCATGAAATACCTGGCGCGTTTCCTCAAAAATGAAATCGGCGAACTCAATCGCAGCAACGTCCGCCTCGAAGCCATCGGCCAAATTTATCGCCTACCAGAATTTGTTCAGGAACAACTCGCCAAAACTCAGGCGGCACTGGCGAAAAATAATGGGCTGACGCTCATCCTCGCTTTGAGTTATGGCGGTCGCACCGAAATCGTGGAAGCCGTTCGAGAAATTGCCGAAAAAGTTAAATTGGGCGCCATTGATCCCGCAGAAATTAAGGAGCAAATCATTGCGCAACATCTCTATACGCGGAACTGGCCCGATCCCGATTTGTTGATTCGCACCAGTGGCGAAATGCGCGTCAGCAACTTTTTACTTTGGCAAATTTCGTATGCGGAACTCGTCGTCACGCAAACGCTTTGGCCTGATTTCCGCAAAACACAATTTGCCGAGGCACTCGAAGAATATGCGCGACGACATCGAAGATTTGGCGCAGTTTAATGACGATTATGCCCGACGCTCTACCAAAAAATCCTCCGTCCAAAGCCAAAGTTTTTTTTCGGCGGTTGGCCAGTTCCATTATTCTGTGGACGGTGGTTATCTCGTCACTTTTTTCCGGGAACAAAATCATCGCGGACTACGTTTTCCTGCTCATCATGATTTTGCTGGCCGGTTTCGGGTTGGTGGAATTTTACGGCCTGGTTGAAAAGCGAGATTTCTACTGTTTCCCGAAATGGGGTGTTGCCGCGGGAATCATGCTGATGGTTTTCACGTTCCTGCATCTTTCCGGCGCGTTGGGACTTCATGGTGCGCCCTCGCGCGTGAATGATTTTGAAACCGGGTTCCTGATTTTTTTTGTCCTCGGCCTTTGCCTGCGCCAATTTGTTTCTCACACCAGCACCTCAGGTATCCTCGCGATCTCCACGACCCTGTTCGGTTTGATGTACGTTCCGTGGCTGCTGAATTTCATTCAGAAAATAAATTTTTTCAAGGGCGTTCACGGTAATTTTTACGTTCTTTATTTTATTCTCGTCACGAAATTCAGCGACCTTGGCGCGTATTGCGTTGGCTCATTGATCGGCAAACACAAAATGATTCCGCGCATCAGTCCGGGTAAAACCTGGGAAGGTTTTGGAGGCGCGATTGTGGTTTCAACTTTGGTAAGTCTGACTTTCGCGCACTTCGCCAAAGATAAACTTTTCGGCATGACTCCCGTCCACGCAATTATTCTTGGAATTCTTTTGAGTTCGAGCGCGGTGGTGGGCGATTTGATTGAATCAATTTTCAAACGCGAAGCGGGTGTGAAAGATTCAGGAAAATTTTTTCCGGGCATCGGTGGAATTCTCGACTTGCTCGACAGTCTGCTGTTCAATGCGCCGCTGATGTATTTATATTTACGCCACGTTTTGACCAACTAATGCCGAATGAAAAATGTTGTTCTCCTCGGTTCAACCGGTTCCATCGGCACCAGCACCATTAAAGTTGCAGAAGATTTGCCGGAAAAAATTCGACTGATCGGATTGGGCGCAGGAAACAACGTCGAACTTCTCGCGGCCCAAGCCCGAAAACATCAGCCGAAGGCGATTTCGATTTTCGATCCGGTCAAAGCAAAACAGTTGGAGTCTATCGTTGGCGTCGGCACAAAAATTTATTCGGGTGCCGACGGATTGCTGAAATTGGCCACTCTGCCGGAGGCGGACATTGTTTTGATCGCGATTGTCGGCACGGCGGGTTTGCAACCGGCGCTCGCGGCGATTCGCGCTGGAAAGGATATTGCCATCGCGTCCAAAGAAATTCTCGTGATGGCGGGCGAAATCGTGATGAACGAAGCGCGCAAATATGGCGTGCGGGTTCTGGCCGTGGACAGCGAACACTCCGCCATTTTTCAATGTCTCGACGACAAACCCGGCAATTCCGTTCGCAATCTTTGGCTCACTGCATCCGGTGGGCCGTTTCGCGACAAATCGATTTGGCCGAAAGAGAAATTTTCAGAAATCACAGTGGAGCGCGCCCTCAAACATCCGTCGTGGGTCATGGGGAAAAAAATCACAATTGATTCCGCGACACTCTTCAACAAAGGACTGGAAATGATTGAAGCCCGGTGGCTGTTCGACATTGAAATGGCGCGGGTCAAAGTCGTCGTTCATCCGCAAAGCATTGTTCATTCGATGGTTGAATTCATCGATGGCTCAATCATCGCGCAACTTTCCACGCCGGATATGTGTTTGCCGATTCAATATGCGCTGACTTATCCCGAGCGAGTGGGCAGTGATCGTGTGCAAACGAATTTTGCAAAACTCGGCACGCTCACATTTGAAGAACCGGACACCGACCGTTTCCCGGCGATAAATTTGGCGCGCAGGGCAGGGGAAATCGGCGGAACTTTACCGGCGGTGTTGAACGCGGCGAACGAAGTTGCGGTCGAAGCATTCGTGAATCGAAACATTAATTTTTCTCAAATCAGCGAGGTCGTGGGCTGCGTGATGGAGCGGCATCGTATCGTGGAGCAGCCCACGCTGGAAAAAATTCTCGAAGCGGACGCTTGGGCGCGCAAAGAAGCGCTTTCCTAAGTTGCAAATCAGGGTTCACCCGGTAAATTACGCGTCCGTTCTAACCAACGGCAAAATTCATGGCGCAAATATTTAATTATCTCTACGTCGGTGCGGCGGTCATTCTTCTTTTTGGCGCAGCGATTTTCATCCACGAGTTCGGACATTTCTGGGTCGCGCGCAGACGTGGCTTGAAAGTGGAAGCATTCGCCATCGGTTTTGGCCCGAAACTTTTTGGCTGGAAACGCGATGGGGTTGAATATTCGTGGCGGCTGATTCCAGCTGGGGGTTACGTGAAGCTGCCGCAAATGGTGACATCGCAACAATTGGAAGGCGCGGTCGAAACGCAGGAAAATATTCCGCCAGCATCACCCACCTCCAAAATTCTCGTGGCGTTGGCTGGGCCGTTCATGAACGTGATTTTCGCGATTGCGATTGCTTGTGTTATTTATTTCGTCGGTTTGCCAGTGCCGGTTAATCCATCCATCATCGGCTACGTTGACGCAAAATCCGCCGAATATAAAATGGGGATTCGTGAAGGAGACAGAATCGTGGCCGTCAACGGCAAGGTGGTGAGGTCGTGGCAAGATGTGCAGGAGGCGGCGATTTTTGCGCGAACAAATGTTATGCCGGTCACCATCGAGCGGAACGGAGTTAAATCCACGCACACCCTCACTGCAGAAGTGAATGAATTGGTCGGCGTCAAAGTTTTGAATCTTGATCCAAAAGATCATCCGGTAATTGTGCAGATCATTTCAGGAAGTGTGGCGGAAAAAGCCGGGCTGAAAGTGAACGACATCTTCATTTCGTTTTCCGGTGTGCCGATTGTGGGGCAGCAGCAGTTGGTCGATTTGATCAAGAAACGTCCAGGCCAACCGAGTGATCTCCAAATCCAACGCGGCACAGAAAAACTCACCATGACCGTGACGCCGCAAATGGATCCAACGACAAAAGTGGGGCGTTTAGGTGTCGCGCTGAGTCCGAGCACCACCACGATTTACCAGGTGCAACGACCGGGACCGACGCCGAAGGACCAAATTTTCGGCGTGCTCGACATGATGAAAAAAACGTTTAGCGCACTTTTTCACCACAAGGAAACGGGGATCGGCGCAAAAGATTTGAGCGGGCCGGTGGGAATCCTTTCCAAGCTCGCGGTGGACGTAAACACCGACTATCGTCTCGCCCTCAGCTTCATGGTTTTGCTTAACATTAACCTCGCGATTTTGAACTTGTTGCCCATTCCCGTGCTGGATGGCGGCCACATTGTCATGTCAATTTACGAGGGAATTACGCGCCGCAAAATCAGCGTTCGTTTTGTGGAATACACCACCACCGGTTTTGCCGTGCTGCTGATTTCATTCATGCTTTACGTCACGTTTTTCGATGTTCGGCGGTTCTCGCTCTTCCGAATGATGTTCAAACGCCAGACGCAGATTGAGCAAGCCCAACCGACCACAGAGCCGGCTGCGACAAATCCTGCGCGGTAAATTCCCATGCGATATTGTTCTTCTCCTTACGTTTATCAGCGACGTGCTACCCGCGAAGTCGTCGTAGGCGATCCTGCCAAAGGCGGTGTCATCATCGGCAGCGCTCACCCCGTCGTAAAGCAATCCATGCTCACCTGTGACACGATGGATACGGCTGAGTCCGTAAAGCAAACTTTGGAATTGGTCGCGGTGGGTTGCCAGATTGTTCGCATCACTGCGCCAACGGTCAAAGACGCTGCGAATTTACAAAATATTATTGCCGAACTACGCGCGAAAAATTGTTTAGTTCCCATTGTTGCGGATATTCATTTCAAACCGGACGCCGCCATGGAAGCTGCCAAATGGGTTGAAATGGTTCGCGTGAATCCTGGTAATTACGCCGACACGAAAAAATTCGCCGTTAAAGAATACAACGACGAGCAATACGCTCTGGAACTTTGTCGGATCGAAGAAAAATTCACGCCGCTCGTAACGCTATGCAAACAGCTCGGACGCGCCATTCGCATTGGAACGAATCACGGTTCGCTCAGTGATCGCATCATGAATCGTTTCGGCGACACGCCGCTCGGTATGGTGGAAAGTGCGTTGGAATTCGCCCGCATCGCGCGCAAAAATAATTTTCACAATTTCAAATTCTCGATGAAATCGAGCAACCCGAAAGTGATGATTGAATGTTATCGCTTGCTCGTCGCGCGCCTCGATGAACTCGGTTCTGATTGGAATTATCCTATTCACCTCGGCGTCACCGAAGCGGGCGAAGGCGAGGACGGCCGCATCAAAAGCGCGATTGGGATTGGTTCGCTCCTTTGCGATGGATTGGGCGACACCATTCGCGTTTCGCTGACCGAAGATTCACCAAATGAAATTGCCGTCTGCAATGATTTGGTCGCGCAGATTCCATTGCTGACGAATCGTGAGAATAAGATTTCAGATTCAAGTTTTCCGTTCGATCCCTTTCATTTCGAGCGCCGCCCCACCCCGGAAATTGACCTGAGCGAAAATGTGAAATGTGGCGGTGAACAAACGGTTCGCGTGGTGGTGACTCGTGCGACCTGGGAAAAAGTTGCGCCAAAAATTCGTCCGAAAGATGACGTCAAGCCGGAAGGCGTTTATGAAGATCTGAACATTTGCGAAATTGATCCCACGCAAGATTTCTCCGTCAATTGCGAAACGCAATTAGTCTCGGTCAAAGACGGCGTGAATCTTCCCGTGATCACCGCATTCCGCCTGCTCGTCACAAAATTGAAACGGCTTGGCTTGAACAATCCAATTCTGCTCAAAGATTGCATTAATTTTGAACCCGTTCCGCTTGAACCGAAAATCGCTCTGCTCCGCGCTTCAGTCGTGATCGGTTCACTCCTCGCTGACGGAATTGGCGACGCCATTTTGGTTCGTGGCGAAGCGGGCGGCGGCCAATCGCTACGTCTCGCCTACAACATTTTGCAGGCAGCCGGTTGTCGGTCGTTCAAGACAGATTACGTCGCGTGTCCGAGTTGTGGGCGCACACTTTTTAATTTGCAAACCGTGACGGCGCGAATCAAAGCGCGTACCGAGCATCTCAAAGGTGTCAAAATTGCCATCATGGGTTGCATCGTAAACGGCCCGGGCGAAATGGCGGATGCCGACTTCGGTTACGTCGGCGGCGCGCCGAACAAAATCAATCTCTACGTGGGTAAAACACCGATTAAATTTAATATTCCCGAAGCGGAGGCGGTTGACCGTTTGGTAGATTTAATTCGGGAGCATGGGAAGTGGGTTGAACCCGAACTGCAACCGCAGGAAATCGGTGCGAAATAAATTATCGCGCAAATTTGATTTCCAATCCGATTAAGGTAATAATTTTCCCACCAGTCCGCTGACCGTTTTTCCTTCGGCGCGTCCCGCCGCTTTCGTCTGCACGGCTTTGATAACTTGCCCCATTTCTTTTTTGCTCGTGGCGCCAAGTTCTTGAATGGTGTCTCGCACCAGCTGTTCCAACTCAGCTTCGGAAAGCGCCTGGGGAAGAAATATTTCGAGCACCGTAATCTCTTGTTTTTCTATGGCGGCGAGTTCGGGTCGCCCACCTTTTTCGTATTGATCAATCGAATCACGGCGTTTCTTGACTTCCTTTTGGACGAGCGCGATGAAATCGGTATCCGAAGTTGTCTCCGTTTTCTTTTCGATTTGCGCGTAGCCGATGGCGGATTTCAAGAGACGCAATGTGCCAAGGCGCTCGGCATTTTTTGCGAGCATAGCCGATTTGATTTCGTCGGAGAGACGTTGTTGCAAACTCATATTGTGGATTAGGAGGTTTTCAAATTTCGCAGAGCATCACGAACCTTGGCGGCTTTTTCGTAATTCTCTGCCTTGACCGCTTCATCGAGCGCCGTTTCAAGTTTCTCGCGTTCGGTCAGAGGACGTTTGGAGCTGATTTCCTGGAGCCATGTTTCAAGAGATTGAATTTCGCCGCTTTGTTCCAGTAATTCGTGCCGGCCGTGTTCGCGGAAAAAATTTCGAATTTCCTCAAGTCCTTCTTCGATCAGTTTGATGACGGTTCCAAAAGAATTGTCCCGCAACGCCACCGCCCCACGCGCACGAATTCGCATCATCAAAAGTTGAGGACGAAACTGTTGCAACGCCCAAGCCATTTCCTCGGCTTCGGCATAGTGTTGGACAAAATCAAAGGCTTCGAGATTGCGTTCGGTATCGCGGATGACGCCCTCGTAATCTTCCAATTGAAAAAGGCAAATATAACGATGGTGATACTGAATGGCTTCCTGTTGCATCTTCGCGCAATCCTCTCCCTTGAGGGAAAATCCTTCGTCTTCGCCCCCGTGTCCTTCGCGATGTTTTTCCAACTGAGAAATGTGATGGTCGAGCAGCGATTGCTGGCCAAAAGGCCGTTTGCCATCCGGCCGACCAGTGGCATTCATCTGCAATAGGCCGAGATCAACGCGCAGTTGAATTTTCTCGCGACCATCTTTGCCTTTAAATTTTCTAACAACGACTTGGCCTGGTTCGTAATCCCAATGTTCCAGGATGTGCGAAATGTCGAAGCTCATGAAAGAAATATGACTGGCGGCATTTACCAAGTCAACGCAGTGAGTAAATCTCCGGGAAAATTGAGACATTTCCGGTTGAAAATTATCTTTTTTGGCGAAAGACCGAAACAATTCTGTTCATTCAGTTAATTCCGGCTAAAAAACTTCATGCCGCGCGCTGTCTCAGTCCGAATTCATTCCAGCCAATTTCCCGAAAATGTGCGGCGCGATTTGTTGGTGTCGTTACAGGCTGGGCAGATCAATCACAAGTTTCACTACGACAGCATCAAGCAAACTCAAAAATGGCTCGCGTTGCATCAGGCTTATTCGCCCTCCCGCACCGACGCTGATTGCACGGCAACCTATGAAAAAAGTTTTACTGCTGCCGCAAAATTTATCCACGCCAATTCCGTGCACCTGGTCGGCTTGGGATGTGGCGGCGGACAAAAAGACACGCGTTTGCTCAACCTGTTGAAAGGGCAGGGCAAAACGCTGTTTTACACACCGTCCGACGTGAGCGTGGCGATGGTGTTGGTCGCACAAGAAGCGGCGGCGCCTATCATCGGCGCGGAAAATAGTTTTCCGTTCGTCTGCGATTTGTCCACCGCCGACGAATTATCAGAACTATTCGATCAGCGCGTTGATGCGAACGCCGCGCGGTTGATCACATTTTTTGGAATGATCCCGAATTTTGAGCCGCAACTTATTCTGCCCAAACTCGCCCGCCTGCTGCGGACGGATGATTGGCTTTTATTCAGCGCGAATCTCGCTCCGGGAAATGATTATTCCGTTGGGGTGAAAAATATCCTCCCACTCTACGACAACGAGTTGACGCGCGATTGGTTGCAAAGTGTTTTGTGGGATTTGGGTGTGGAAAAAAACGATGGCGATTTGGAATTTGCGATTGAAGATTCTGTTGTGGAAGCGACACCGCTGAAACGCGTGGTCGCAAATTTCGTATTCTCGAAACAATGCAAAGTCGAATTGCCGGAAGAATGTTTTGAATTTGAAGTAGGCGAAAAAATTCGACTTTTCTTCTCCTATCGACACACCCCGAAATTGGTGGGAAGTCTGCTGGCACAGCATGGGATCGCCGTTCTCGATCAATGGATCACGTCGTCAGAAGAAGAAGGCGTTTTTCTTTGCCGTAAATTAACTTAAAAAATTTTCAGCGTATCTAAAACGGCTTTGGTTCGCGGCACTTCGTGGGTGCGGAACAAATCTGTTTTTCCAAGTGCGGCGAGGACGGCGAAGAACGGTTCGGCGCAACGAACTTCGTCGCCAAAATATTCAAAAGCGTGGGGCAGGGCGTGGCAAATGGGAAAACCGAGTGCACGCAGACGAAACGTATTGAGAAAAATGTTCATCTGGTGCCGCACCCGCACGGCACTGTCCTGTAGATTGCGATAATAAAAGCCCAACCCCGGGTCGATGAAGATTTTTTCCACGCCATTTCGAGTCGCGAGTTCAATCTGACGCGAAAAATATTCCGACATCATTGGAATCGGGTCGCGATTGAGATCGAAGTCGCCCACCTCACGGACATTTGCGCCCTGCACAAAACAAATAATTACGGCGGCGTGATTTGCCGCAGCCATGCGAAACATTTCGTCACTTCCCTCGCTCCCCGTCAAATTGAGCACATTCGCGCCCGCTTCCAGACAGGCTTTGGTCACGGTCGGTTGATAGGTTTCGACGGAAACTAAAATGTTTTCAGCGCGCAAACCTTTGATCACCGGGAGAAGTTGGCTGTTTTGCTCCAGCGCATCGACTCGCACGGCATGGGACAAGGACGATTCCGCGCCAATATCAATGATGGATGCGCCCTGGGCAGCGAGAATTCTTCCACGTTGGATGGCGTTTTCCGCCGAGACACAAACACTTTCTCGATACCACGAA
>JBKJOZ010000015.1:0-4966 GCA_046595315.1 Limisphaerales bacterium | reverse complement strand
ACTTTGCCGCGAACCTTCACGCTGCCACGGCCTGTGGTGAAATATTGTTTGATTGGCTCGACGCCGCAAACCATGCAACCCGTCGGAAAATCCGGTCCCTTCACGAACGTCATTAATTCCGGAATCGTGATTTCAGGATGATCAATTTGTGCGCAAATGCCGTCGATGACTTCGCCTAAATTATGCGGAGCCATGTTCGTCGCCATGCCGACGGCGATACCCGTTCCGCCATTCACCAAAAGATTTGGAAACGCCGCCGGAAAAACTCGTGGCTCAGTGCGCGTTTCATCGTAGTTCGGAACAAAATCCACTGTATCTTTGTCCATGTCGAACATGAGCGCAGCGCCGAGATGCGTCATTTTCGCTTCGGTATAACGCATGGCGGCTGGCGGATCTCCTTCGACCGAACCGAAATTTCCCTGACCATCAATGAGCCGTTCGCGCATCGCCCACGGTTGCGCCATGTGGACGAGTGTCGGATAAATCACCGCTTCACCGTGCGGATGATAATTACCACTCGTGTCGCCACAAATCTTGGCGCACTTACGATGTTGCCGATTTGGGAAAAGCGAAAGGTCATGCATCGCGAAAAGGATGCGGCGTTGCGACGGTTTCAATCCATCACGCGCATCGGGCAATGCGCGAGAAATAATCACCGACATCGAATAATCCAGAAACGAATTCTTGATTTCGTCGGCGACATTTATTTTTTGCACCTTCTCATTCGCGGCATATTGCGGCGTGGCGGCAATGGGCAACTTTTCGCTTGGAGTTTGCGGGTCTTTCGGGTCAATCGGATCAGCCATAAATAAATTTTAAATTCTAAAGAAGTCTTAGGAGCCAGGTCACACGTCCAGGTTTCGCACATTCAGCGCATTGTCTTCGATGAATTGCCGGCGCGGTTCAACTTCGTCGCCCATTAACTTGGTGAACATTTCTTCAGCTTCGACCAGATCAGTCATGTCGATGCGGAGCAACTTACGCTTTTCAGGATTCATTGTGGTCTCAAACAATTCCTTGGCGTTCATTTCACCCAGACCTTTGAAGCGCTTGATTTGAATTCCTTTTTTGCCGGCTTCTTTGACTCCAGCTAAAATTTCTGCAATGGAGAAGAGTGGTTTCGCTGTCGCACGTTCGCCTTCGCCTTCGATCAATTCGAAAAGCGGTTTGTCCTGCGCAGAATAATGTTCCACGTTCAGACCTTTCTGGTCGAGTTGCTGCAACAGTTCTTTAATCGCTTTGCTCTCGTGCAATTCCACATGTTTCGCACGGCGGATATTTCCGTTCTTTTTTTCAAACGTCGCCGTGTCACCTTCTTCAGCGCCAAACAATTTCAAATCCGGATTCATCGCACCAAATTTTCCGAGATCTTCTTCGGTGTGGAAATAGTGAACCGTCTCTTCATTGCCATCACGCACCTTGACCAGATGTCGCGGCAATTCGTGCGTCTCTTTGTTTCTCTTCTCGACGTAATCGCCGAAATCTCCCCCGTGACGGCGAATTGATTGCACGTATTTATCGAGCGATTCGAGTAATTCCAGAATTTCAGAAAGCTGTTTTTCGGATAATTCTTTGTCCGTTGCCAAGTCACGCAAACGCACATCTTCCGTTCCGAGTTGCAGCAAAATTTTGTTCATCTGCACATCGTCATCGATGTATTCAACCCGTTTTTTGCGAGTCAATTGGTAAAGCGGCGGTTGTGCAATATAAACAAAACCTTGCTTCACTAACTGCGTCATCTGCCGATAAAAAAATGTCAGAAGCAACGTGCGGATGTGCGAACCGTCCACATCGGCATCGGTCATAATGATAATTTTGTGATAGCGAAGCTTCTCGATATTGAACGTTCCTTCGCCCTCGCCCGTGCCGATGCCGGTGCCAATGGCGGTGATCATCGTGCGGATTTCTGTATTCTGAAGAACTTTGTCCAAGCGCGCCTTCTCGACGTTGATTAGTTTTCCGCGAATCGGAAGAATCGCTTGAAATTTTCGATCACGCCCCTGTTTCGCTGAGCCACCGGCGGAATCACCTTCGACAATATAAAGTTCCGTATTCGCCGGATCGCGATCCGAACAATCTGCTAATTTTCCAGGAAGACCACCGCCGGTCAGCGCGCTTTTACGAACCGTGTCGCGGGCTTTGCGGGCGGCCTCACGAGCGCGAGCCGCGTTCAAACCTTTTTCGACCACCTTCTTTGCGACAGGCGGATTCTCGTCGAAATAATGCATCAACCCTTCGTAGCAAATTGAGCCGACGATGCTTTCCACTTCGGGCGAAATGAGTTTCACCTTTGTTTGTGATTCAAACTTCGGATCGCTGTGTTTGATGGAAATGACAGCCGTCAAGCCTTCCCGAACGTCGTCGCCGGTGATCTGCGGATCTTTCGCTTCCAAAAGATCATTTTGTTTCGAGTATTGATTAATGGCGCGGGTCAATGCGCTGCGAAATCCGGACAAGTGCGCGCCACCGTCGGGGTTATGAATTGTATTCGTGTAGCAAAGAACCTGCTCATTGTAACTGTCGTTATATTGCAGCACGACTTCGACATGCACTTCGACTTCCTTGTCCGAAGTTTGCACTTTGCCTTGCTTGAAAAATCCAATCGGCTTGGGGTGAATTAATTCTTTACCTTTGTTGAGTTGCTTGACGAATTCCGCAACGCCGTCTTTGTAAAAATAAAGCTCCGGCTTCGTGTCCGCCTTCCGCTCATCCAGAAAAGTAATTTCCAAACCGGAATTTAGAAACGCGAGTTCGCGCAAACGTTGCGTGATGCGGTCGCTTTTGAATTCCGTCGTTTCCTGAAAAATCTGCGGGTCAGGTTTGAAAGTAATTAAGGTTCCAGTGCCTTCAGCCTTGCCGATCACTTCAAGTTTTTTGATCGTTTTACCACGCTCAAATTCCATGTGATGAACTTGGCCGTCGCGAATCACTTCCACTTCAAACCATTCTGAAACGGCATTGACGCACTTCGCTCCAACGCCGTGCGTTCCTCCAGAAAATTTATATCCGCCTTGTCCGTATTTTCCGCCGGAGTGCAACGTCGTCAGCACCATTTCAACGCCGGGAATGCCGTATTGCGGATGAATGTCCACCGGAATTCCGCGCCCGTTATCACGAATCGAAATCGAGCCATCGACATGAATCGTGGTTTCAATTTTTTTGCAATGACCGGCCAAAAATTCGTCAACGGAATTGTCCATCACTTCTGAAACGCAGTGATGCAGCGCGCGCTCGTCTGTGCCGCCGATATACATTCCAGGTTTCTTGCGAACCGCTTCTAAACCTTCCAATTTTCCAAGTTGCGCGGAGCCATAGGCCTGATTTGGATCAGACGCTGTGGACATAGTTTCTCGGTCTAAAATTTCGTTTTCGTTGGACATAAAAAAACTCTGCGGAGATACGGTTTTCCCGCTCAAATTTGAGTGGTGAAAATATAGGAAAAAACCACCTCAGACACAACGTTTTATTTGAAGTTAATTCGCGGTTAAAAACACCATTAGTTGTGTTTAAAGTTCGACGGGAGCCCAGCTAATTGCGTTCAAGACAAATTCTAAAACCACTCAGAATTTAGCTTTAGGATTTAATGTCGCGCACCTGAAAAACCGTGCAGCCCACAATTAAAAAAGTGAGGTTAAAACCGACCAAAATACTGAACGATTCGCCGACGCGATGCCACGGAATCGGTTGCGCCAACATGTTCTGCCAGAGATTCAAATGATAGGTGAGAAACCAATGCTGAATTTCTTTAAAAAAAGGAATTTGCATCAGGATGAAATTCACGAAAGTAAACGAGAGCGCGAGAATGGTCGCGGCAGCAGGCTTCACATTGAAACAGGAAAACATGAAGGCCAATCCCATGATGGTGATTGCTTTTGCCACCAGCGCGACGTGCGCAATAAAATAATGTTCGAGTCCAGTTCGAGCATCGAACACGCTGAACATTTCCCCCGGAATCATCACGAACAATCCGCCCCATTTAAAAAATAAACTCGAGAAGAGCAGCCCCAAAATTCCCAACGCAAAAATGAGCAGCACAGAAAAAATGGCGCCGGCCACCCATTTAATGACGAGCAATCGGAGACGCGAAATCGGTCGCGACAAAATCATGCGCAACGTTCCGTCCTCCGCTTCCTTCGCCACCAAATCGCCACCGACCAGCGAGACGTAAAGCGGTAATAAAATGTAAGCGATTGGGAACAGCATAATCGTCGCAATCGTCAGGCCCGAAATAAATTGGTCGGCGGGATACCCGTTGTTTTCCAATTGCCGCACCATCGAGCGCGAGGCGTTGGAAAAACGAAATACCAGTGTGATGATGAGTTGCGCCAACAGAAACATCCCGAAGCCGATGTAGGTTCGCTTTTTCCCAAACAATTTCCAGAGCTCGTTGCGTAGTTGGAGGTAAAACATCAGCGTTTTTCTTTCATCAACGAGAGGTAAAAATCTTCCAGCGTTTGTTCAACGTGCGCGATTTCGAAAAGCGGCATCCCCTGCTCCACCAATTTTTTAACGATTTGGTCTGTGGAAATTCTATCAGCCAACGTAATAAATTTTCCGTCACGCTCTTCCTCAATCATTTTTGACTCGCGCAAAAGTTTGGTTGTATCGGCAAAATTTCCGACCCGCAAGCGAACCCAATTTTTCGCTTGGCGCGCTTCTGAAATTTTCCCTTCAAAAACTTTGCGGCCTTGGTTCATCACCGCGATTCGAGTGCAAAGTTGCTCCACCTCATTGAGCAGATGCGATGACAATAAAATCGTTAGACCCAGTTCACGGTGCAAACGCAAAACAGTTTGGCGCATTTCGTGAATACCTTCGGGATCTAGTCCGTCGCTTGGCTCGTCGAGAATCAACAATTCCGGCTTCGGCAACAACGCTTGAGCGAGAGCAAGCCGCGCGCATTCCGTGAGAATAAGTTTTTACTTTGGATTTTTCACGACCGCTCAAACCAACCCATTCAATCACC
>JBKJOZ010000405.1:0-12115 GCA_046595315.1 Limisphaerales bacterium | reverse complement strand
CGGCGTTCACTGGAAAAATGAGCAATTAGTTTTGCGCGCCGACAAACTAGACCCGCCGACATCGAACATTCAATTCATGTTCGTCATGCAACGCGGCGGCTACTATCTCGGATTTTTAACGATGCACGATGAGGCTGGGCATTTCCGAATCCAACTCGCGTGGAGTGCGGATGGGCTTTCGTGGCAACGGCCTTCGCGCGTTCCCTGGTTGGATGTCGGTCCGGAGAAATCGTTTGATTGCGGAATGGTTCTCGGGCCGGCTGACCCGATTTTTTGGGATAAAGAAATGTGGTTTCCGTATGGTGGTTTTCCAATTCATCACGACACGACGCGACAGGATTGGGACTCCGCCATTGGAATGGCGACGATGCGGTTGGATGGATTTGCCGCATGGGAAGCCGGAGCAGAATCTGGTGAACTGGTGACGCAGCCGTTCCGCTGCCACGGAAATAAAATGTTCATCAATGCTGACGCGAAACATGGTTCTGTTGCCGTGGAAGTGCTGGATGAAAAAGGAAAATCGCTCAAAGGTTTTGAGTCCGATAATTGTCGGGTCGTTTCTGCGGATACGCTGGAGAAAGAAGGCGACGGGTGGATTCAATGGAAAAAACAAAAAGACTTGCGACGACTGCAAGGAAAACAAGTTCAGCTTCGCTTCACTCTAAAAAACGCGCGGCTTTATTCGTTCCGCCTCGCGGATGAGGAGACGATGAAACTTCCTGTGCCCCGCGCGACTACTCGTTAATTAGAGCGTCAGACCCGTAAATAATTTTCCTAAAGAATGAAACTTTCCATGATCGTCAATCCGTTCACCGAGCGGAATCTTCAACTCGCCGCGCAGGTGGGCGTCAGTGAAATTGTTCTGACTTATCCTGGGCTTGATCCCGCGCCCTTCCAGAACGCGAAGCGAATGGTGGAATCGTTTGGCATGAAACTCACGCATCTGGAGCGCAAAGTCCCTCATTTGAAAATGGTGCATCGTCTCCCCGGATGGGAAGGGCAGCTTGCCGATTTCAAAACGCTCATTCGCTTGATGGCTGACGCGGGCATGAAGGTGCTTTGTTACAATTGGATGCCCGATGAAGACTGGCAGCGCACCAGTTGTGAAGTGATCGAACGCGGCGGTTCACGTGTCACTGAATTCAATCTCGCCCATGTCGGGCGCAACATCACCGATGCCGATGGCAAACCACCGCACCCAACTTCATCCAATCAGCTTTGGGAAAATCTCGAACGGTTTCTCAACGAGGTCCTGCCTGTTGCAGAGAGGTTTGGCGTTAAACTGGCATTGCATCCTGATGATCCACCCTTGCCGGAACTACTCGGCCAACCGCGAATTTTATTTTCCAATGCCGCTCTCCAACGAGTGACAAAAGTCGTTCCAAGTTCGGCGAATGGCGTCTGTTATTGCGTCGGCTCGCTGCATCCAGCGGGCGAAGATGTCATCGCCGGAATTCATTTATTAGGGGAAAAAATTTTCTTTGTTCACGCCCGCAATGTGCGCGGCACCGCACAACATTTCGCCGAGACTTGGCATGACAATGGTGAGATCGATATACCCGCCGTCGTCCGCGCGCTCGCGAGCATTGGTTTCAACGGAACGTTGCGTCCCGACCACGCTCCCTCGATGGCTGGGGAAACCAACGAGACGCCCGGTTACGAAATGTTGGGACGACTCTTTGCCGCCGGTTATTTGCGTGGTCTAATGCAGGCCACCGACAAGGATAAATAAAAATTTAAAATGCCGGAAAACCTGAAAAGAAACGACGAACTAAAAATTGTAGTTCCAGCGTCGCGGCTCCGAGACCTCTCGCCGCAGCAATGGAAGTCCGGCATCGCGGCCTGGCTCGGCTGGCTGTTCGACGGACTCGACATGCATCTTTACACGCTCGTCGCCGCGCCGTTCGTCGCGCATTTGATGCTGGTCTCCAGTCCTGCCGATCCATTGGTGCGAGAAAAAAGTTCGTGGATTCAGGCAGCGTTTCTCATCGGCTGGGCGGTGGGCGGCGGTTTCTTCGGAAGAATCGGAGACAAGCTCGGTCGCAGCCGCGCGCTTAGTTTAACGATTTTGACTTACGCACTTTTCACCGGCCTTTCCTTTTTTGTGACGAGTTGGTGGCAGTTGTTGATTTGCCGGTTTCTCGCCGCGCTCGGCATCGGCGGCGAATGGGCCGTGGGCGCCAGCCTCCTTTCCGAAACGTGGCCGAAGAAATGGCGTCCATGGATCGCTGCCGTTTTGCAAACCGGCGTCAACCTCGGCGTGCTGCTGGCGTGTGTGGCGGCTTACGCTTTGGCCAAACAGCCGGAGCGATATGTGTTTTTGGTCGGAGTCATTCCCGCATTAACGGTTTTTTGGATTCGAAAAAATGTTCCGGAAACGGACGAATGGCGCGCGGCCAAAGCGAACTCCAAATCAGAACGAGAGCCGGGTGTGGCGGATTTGTTTCGCGGAGAGATTCGGCGCACCACGTTGATGACGATTTTAATTTGCTCACTGACCTTGACTGGATGGTGGGCGTTCATGTTCTGGCATCCGCAACACTTGCGAAACCTTCCCGAATTGGCGGGTTGGACGGAAGCTGCGAAACGCCAACTCGTTACCAAAGCGTTTTTCGCCGTGGTCGCCGTGTCTATTGCTGGAAATTTTTGTGCGTCTTGGTTGGCGACTTTTCTTGGCTATCGCAGAACCATTCTCTTGATGTGCCTTGGCTTTTTTCTGGCGTTTTATGGAACGTATTCGGTGCCGCGCCATTACGAATCGCTGTTGTTCTGGCTTCCGATCATTGGATTTTTCTCTGGAATGTTCGGACTGTTCACGATGTATATGCCGCCGCTGTTTCCAACCCTGCTGAGAACTACAGGTGCAGGATTTTGTTACAACATCGGACGCATCGCCGCCGCCTGCGGCACCGTTTTATTTTTGAGAATTAAAGTGGATTTTCAAACGACGCTCATGGCAATTGGGTTTTTATTTTTAGCGGCGGCGGCGGTCTGTTTGTTTCTGCCGGAATTATCCAAGGAAGAAAATGAAAGGGGATAATTTTTCAAAGTTAATGCTTTATGAATCGACTTCGCGATAAACGCATTCTCATCACCGCTGCAGGACAAGGCATTGGTCGCGCCAGTGCATTGGCCTGCTCCAAAGAAGGCGCGCAGGTGATTGCCACCGACATCAATGCAACCCTGCTCGCCAGCCTCACGGTTGAGAATCCGAGTATTCAGACAGAGGTGCTGGATGTGCGCGATTCTCAAGCCATCGTTAATTTGGCGAAGCGCTTGGAACCCTTGGATGTGCTATTTAATTGCGCGGGTATTGTGCCCAATGGTTCGGTCTTGGACTGTTGCGAGTTGGACTGGGACATGGCCTTCGATTTGAATGTCAAAAGCATGTATCGCATGGTCCAGGTTTTTCTGCCTGCGATGTTGGAAAGAGCTAAAGTTACCAATGGGATTTCTATTATCAACATGGCTTCGATGGCTTCTTCCATTAAAGGTTTTCCAAATCGTTTCGCTTACGGTGCGACCAAAGCGGCCGTGATTGGCCTGACTAAGTCTATTGCCGCTGACTACGTAAAATCGGGAGTGCGTTGCAACGCGCTTTGCCCCGGCACAGTGGATACGCCGTCGCTGCGACAACGTATTGCCTCTGCGCCAGATCCAGTTGAAGCGGAGAGAAATTTTCTGGCCCGCCAACCTATGGGGCGTCTTGCTTGCGCCGAAGAGATAGCTCACATGGTGGTCTATCTAGCGAGCGATGAATCACGCATGGTAACTGGACAGGCGTTACTGGTAGATGGCGGCGCGACGATTTGAAGTCCACTCCTCTCTCGTGAAATTCAACGATGGAAACAGGCTTAAAATGTTTTCCTGATTCCAAACAATTGTTTCGCTAGCGATTCAAAACCATTGCCTCATGAAAACTAAATTCTCACTCCTTTGTCTCTCAATTTTCCTTGTCGCAACCTTTCAACTTCATGCTGCCGATGATGGCGTATTCGTTCGCTTTCGTTTGCAAAAGCCGGAAGGCGCAAAGTTTTATGTGAAGCTCGGTGGTTTCATTCATCAGCCGAATTGGTATCTGCCCGCTGTAAATGTTCCCGGTGGCGCGGAGAAAACGGAGCGCGAGCGGATTGACGCTGGCCAGTTCACGGACTGGTTTGATTTGAAATCATATGCCGGAACTAATTTGCATGGACGCCTGAATCTTGCGGGCGGCATTGCGGAGTTTCCCAACATTACGGCGCGCTTCATGGTTGAACCGGTCTCCGCGCGCCGCGACGTTGAAATAGAATTGGCCACCGCGCCCGAGATCGCGAAAGTGGTCAAGCGCTGGCAGGAAAGTTTTGAAGGTGACAATACCAGTTTTCTCGTCTCACCGAATCTTGCTGCGGACGCGGCGCAACTCGAATCCGCGAGCGAAATGACGGAGCGCCGTTTGCGTTGGGCGATGGAAGCCACCGGCAATGAGCGGCACGCGCCAAAGAAACTTTTGATTCAAACCAGTTTCTATGGCGGACAACGCGCGGAGTTGAATTTGAAAGAAGCAAAGATTCTTTCGCTTTTGGGCTTCAATGTCGTGGGCGGTATTTCGCCAGAAATGCGCGCGCAGTTTCCCGAAGTTCTCACGCCCGGTGCTTCGCACGATGCTCTGCTTGGGCCGGACAGCGACCGGAAAGCCGTGAGAGAAGTTTGGGACAAGCTCGAACCGCAATTCAAAGATTTACAGCCCGGCGCGCCGTTTAATTTTCAGGATGAAATTTGCGCGCGTCCGGCGATGGGGAAAAATGAAATCGCGCTGCGTCATTTCCGCGAATGGTTGAAGGCGCAAAATATTTCTCCTGCCGTGCTGGGCGTTTCGAGTCTTGAAAAAGTGAATCCCATCGAGACCCCCGATGATTTGCGCGAAAAGATGAAAGCGAACGAAGCCGCGGCCCGTCGCAATTTTTATTACACCGCCCGCTTTCGACAACACGCGACGACCGAGCGTTTGATTTGGAACTCCGAAGAATTGCATCGGCGTTTCGGTCCAAACTTTGTGTCATCAACGCTCGTTGCTGATCATCCTTATTTCAGCGGAACAGGTCTTGGTATGGGCATGGATCAGCAAAACGCCGCGTGGGGCGGTTGGTGGCTGGCGGCGGATTGGTTCGACATCGGGCGGCGTCGCGCCGTGGATATGATCGGCATGGAAGACTGGATGGGGCTTCAGTTCATGTATGGCCCGAACTTCACGTGGGAAGGTTTTCAGTTGATGGGATTTCAAGCGGCAATGTTCCGCAGCGCGAGTCGAGGGGAACAGCCGATCATTGCGTGGATCACGCCGAGCGATGAACGCAACCTGCGTCTCAAGGCCGCGAGTTCTCTCTGTCAGGGCGCAAAGAATTTTTATTACTGGACTTACGGGCCGACCGCGATGAGCACGGAAAATTATTGGTCGGATCAGCCGGGAAGTTATCCCGGCATGGCGCACCTTTCGCGAGCGCTGGAGTTTGGAGAGAAAATAATCGAGCCGGGGAAAACGCGAAAGACACGCGTCGCTTTGTTCTACAGCATTTCGTCAGACTTGTGGCAACCGTTCGGTTACGCGCACATGTTGGAGCGTCGCGGCCTTTATCTCGCCTTGGTTCACGAACAATTTCTCGTTGATATGCTCACGGAAGAAGATGTTGCAGCGGGGCGTCTGGGCGACTACAAAATTTTTTACACGGCTGATCCTTGCATCAGTGCGGACGCAGCGAAGTCGATTGGCAAATGGGTCAAGAAAGGTGGAACGCTGGTGGCCACTTGCGCTGCGGGAAGTCGCAATGAATTCGGCGAACCAACTGCGGAACTCGCAAAAGTTTTCGGCATCGCTCCTGACGTGAAGGCAGATTGCCAGCCCGGCGATTATCGGACGCGCGGATTGCTTAACAACATTTCGTATCGTGAACGGGTGAAATACGCGGACACGGAATCTGGCGTCATCGGAGTAAAAGTTTCCGTCAAATTGCGAGGAGCGAAAACAAAAGCAATCTTCGTGAGCGACGGCGCGCCCGCACTTATCGAAAATGGATTCGGCAAAGGACGCGCGTTCTATTTTTCCACGACACCCGGCATCAGCTACATCAAGGACGCCAACTTTATCGCCGAAGCTTTGGCTGAGAAATGGCCCGCAGCACAGCGCCGCGTGCTGACTCATTTTGCAACTGACGCCAAAGCTGCGCCCCTTGTGAAACTGTCCCAGCCAGTGGTCGAAGCTGGCATCTATGACGCTCCGACAGGCACGGCGTTGGTCCTCGCCAACTTCACCTACAAACCGATCAAGTCCCTGAACATTGAACTGCCCACGCGCGAGACTGTGTCGGCAGTGCGATCGCTCGCCCATGGTGCCGTGGCTTTTAAAAATTTATCCGCAAAGTCGCCCTGGAAAAACGAAGGGTATCAACACATTGTACAGTTTTCGGTGCCATTGGGGGAGGATGACATCGTGATTCTAGAAACCCGATAGCATTGCCCCCTTGCGTCCTCAATTTTTATGAAAAGTCGGGAGTTCAGTGATGCCATCGCGTATTTACTTTCGCTGGACTAATTTATCGACCCAAGAATCTTTGTAATTATGTTTTTCATTCCACGAATTCAACTTTTCCTAATTGTCCTATTGGCCAGTCTGGCCGCGAACGCTCAAGCCCTGATGCCGAAACTTGGCAAGCATGCAGGGAATAAAACGGTGGAAATTTGGGATTCGAGCCGTCCAGTGTTTCTTCTTTCGCAATTGGGTCAGTCGGGTCTCAAAATCAACATGGCCGGGAAGGAGTCAGTGGTGGTTTTCTCTCGTGCCAAAGCACAGAAAAACTTGATCGAACTCAAAAATGGTTCAATCGGCGCCCTGCAAGTCAGTGAAAGTTTCGAATCGCTCAACCCCTCACTTATCCGGCGCACCACTCGCTTTACGGCGAAGAGCAACGTCACATTTTTTGCCGTGCTGGAATATTTTCCGCAAGTCGAAGGTGATTTTTATTCGTTTCATCGACGAGAAACCAAGGCCGTTTGCTATAATCAGGAGAGCAGTGGGCAGTGGGCGGGTGGTCCTGCGGTCGCTTGGCCGAGCGCGGGCATCGAGGAAAATTCCCAGTTATTTCCATTGGCCGCGGTGATGTCGGACGGAATGGTTTATGGCGTCTTTGCGGATTCCCCGGCGTTCAGCGAGAATCGCAGTTACCAGTTTATTGATCCGCAAAATAAATCGCTTCGTTTGCAGAACGGAGATCATCGCGCCGCAGTTAAACTTGGGATTGATGCTCGCGATGTCTCGTTCAACCATGAGCAAACTTTGCTCAGTGGCGAAACGTTGACGTGGACGACTTATATTTTTTCTTCGCCAGCCAAGTCTCAATACGAACTCCAACTCGCCGCGCACCTCGCTCTTGCCAACGCCAACCACTGGAACGGTTCGGCTGTGGAAGCGATCAGCCGAAACATTGGCTATCTGCTTTGCCGTCGCAATCTTCTGAACTGGGGGACGAACAGCGACACCATCATCATCAGCGGAAATAGTTATGGCTGGAAGCAATGGGGAAGCGATTCGTTTTACGCTGGCCTCGGGTTGCAGCAGCCGAAGATTTTTCAGAATGCGTACAACGGACTTTTCCTCGCGCGCCTGACTTACGAAGACAACGCGCAACTTTACTTGATCTGGTCCGCACTGATGAAGCGGACTGGCGGCAAGGTGAACGACGAACTGGCTCGCCAAGCGTTTGCTTTCATTCGCAAACAGGAAACGAACGGTGCGTTTATTCCTCCGCGCTTGCGGGAAAATTTCCCGGACGGCAAACCGAATCTCGGCTGGCGAACTTACATGGATTTATTTTTCTACGACGATGGCGATTGTCCGGCGTCCGACCAGGGATTTCATTGCGCCGCGCTCGTCGCTGCGAAGGAACTCGGTTTTTCCATCACCGAAAATGACATCGAACGCGCCGCAAAAGTTTATCGGGAAATGTTTAATGTTGAAGGCGGTTACTTTGCGACAAGCCGTCAATTGCAGCACATCGTTTCGCAGGACGTTCTGATGGGTGAAGTTTTGGGCTACGCATTTTTCGGACGGAAATTTTTGCCGGACGAATTGGTTCGCCGCCACGTCGCCACTGTTGAGAAAGGTAAGACGCCGCATGGCTTGCGCATTTTCTGCCAACCCGACGGCTCGCTTCTACCGGTCGCCGAATACGGACGCGCCAACGCGCCCAATCCGCTCATCACCGAGGCGCGGCAAGGCGCGTACGTCAGTGGCGGCTCCTGGTTTTTTTGCGACGCGCTGACCTATCTGGCTGGCATGATTCACGGCGTGGACACCGAGACGATGCAGCAATGGCGAATAGAACGTGAACTGCGCGATCAGCCTTCCTTCAAGGAATATCTCCACACCATGACCGGCGCGCCCGAAGGAAATCTTCTTTACAGTTGGAACTCGGCTTATTGGTATTTGCGTCAGCAATGCCGCCAACGAATGAAGTCGAGAGGAGAAGACGAACTGCTCCAACGCGTTGATGAAAAACTCGGAGTGAAGAGAATCAAAGGCGAGCTAAAGTTCGTGAGCCCCAAACCATAAAAAAATTGAAGCCCAATAGATTTAACCAATTTGTCCCAGCACTCCTCAGCTTCACCTTGTGCGGGTTTCTGGCGGAAGAGGTAGCCGCCCACCCAAGTTTTAGTGCGACGAAAATGCGGAAGATCAGTCCGCTCTACACCTATCCTCTATCGTCGGATGGGACGATGGATTCCTATGACGAAGCGTTGGCCGTGGCTTCGTTGCAGGGGATTGTGAATCGCAAAACGCCCGAACTTTATTTGCTGTCTCGCACGAATACGCGCCCGCAGTTCTGGCTCGATGTGCTGTCGAAGAACGGGCGATGGCTCCAAGGGCGTGAGCAAAAGCCATTGTCCAATGTCAGCGCGCTGGTGAAGCTGGCGGGGAAACGAGTCAAAGGTGCAATCATTTGGGATCCCGTTGTGCCCGCCACCGTGAACGTGGCAACCACGATTGCGGGTGTTCATGATGCAGTTGTGCTGAGCCCAGAACTGGCCGATCGCTACTTAGGTAAATGGAAATTGAAGGTTCTCATTGATCTGCGCGGCAAATTTACCGGGGCGGAAACGGGCAGTAAAAAGAACGACGCTTATCGCTGGGCCATCCGTGAATACTTGGCGAAAGGAACATGTTCTCCGCACTTGCTCTGCCTTTTTGAAGATTCATTCACCACTCGTGCGAAGGGTGACATCAGCTATGTGCTGACACGCGATTGGGCGGTGAGTAACCGCGCTTTTGTTCTCGATCTCTCACCGTGGGGCGACGAAACACCGGGCGATGATCCTCAACAACGACTCGGTTTGGATCTGGAAACTTACAATATGATTTTGGCGGCGACGCTCCGCCAATCCGCCGGAAAACGCATGACGGAACTGACCGGCTTCTTCGCCTTTTCAAAATATTCCGATCAGCCCGATCACAAAAGTGTCCACAAAGAAGTGCCGACGGAATGGGAAACGGTGTGGATCATGTCCCCGTTTAACTGTTATCAAAACACGATCTCAAGCGACTGCTTCAATCAATCACTGCACAGTCAATTTCCGCGTCAACCGCTCAAGCAAAGTTCCGTGACGAAGTCCGTTTCGTTGGAGAAAAAAGCTTACATTTGCATCCTGATGGCCGATTACGATTCGGCCACGCCGCTCTACGATTTTTTGCCCAACCATTGGCACGATGCGAATCGCGGAAAAACTCCGCTGGCCTGGGGCATCAATCCGAACCTGCTCGAAACGTATCCCGACCTTATTTCATATTTTTACGAAACCGCTTCGCCCGCCGACACGTTTACCGCCGATGCCAGCGCTGCCGGCTACATGAATCCCAATCGCATTCGCAAAGAATATCTGCCGTTGTTCATTCGGCATAATCAACAATTGTTCCGCGAAGCTGATATGACGATGGCACCTATGGTGTTGGATCGCGACCAGCCTTCGCCCGAAGTGAAAGACGCTTTTCAGCAGTTCGCTCCCGATGGTTACGCCACGATTGTGGCCGACGTGAATGGCGCTCGCGGCAATTATCCCGCGCCACAAGTTTGGAAAGGAATGCCGATCCTCGAGTTGTTCAACGACACCTGCAACACCAAGGAACCCGAGCCGCTCGCGGATGTGATGGCCAATGTCATTCGCGGTCGGGGCAATCCGGTGCCGGGATTTTATTTGTTCCGCTGTGTTTGGGTCAACCCAACGACCATGACCGAAGCGGTGGCCGCGCTCCGTCGGAAACATCCCGATTTAAATTTTGAGGTGGTTGCGCCCAAGCCGTTTTTTGACCTGTTCAAAAAATCCCAGGAGCAAACGAACTCAAATCTCCCGAATAAAAAGTGATTTTGAAACGCCCCCAAATCGTTCCCACGTTTTTTTTCGCATGGCTCATGTTTTTTTCAATTGCCGTCCCAGCCGCGCCCACGCTGACCGACTTCTGGAACGGCCAGGCGACTTGGGTCAAAGACGCCGACAAAATCGGAACTAATTTTGGTTTCCATTTTATTTCCGTTGTTCCTGGAAAGAAAAATATTTGGGCTTACTACATCAATAATTACACGGCGGCGGACGGTAAATTTAAAATGACCATCGGACGCGCGCACGGCGCGGATGGCATCAACTGGATCAATGACGGCCTGGTGTTGGATGTCAGCCAGCAAGAGCAAACGAACGGAGCTCCGTTCTGCTGGGACGACCGGATCACCAGCTTTCCGGGAGCTTGGAAAGAGGGCGACACTTGGTATCTGGTTTACGAGGGGGCGGGGGAGAATGTTGCGTTTTCTACGGGTGACATCGGCCTGGCGACCTCCATCGATGGAAAACATTTTGTGCGGCATCCAAATAATCCCATTTTGCGTCACAACACCAATGGATGGGAGCGCGCGAATATCGGCACCCCCTCGCTCTACAAGGAAAAGGGCGTGTGGTATTTATTTTATCACGGTTACGATTTTAACGTTTGCCAGATTGGAGTAGCGAGTGGAACGAGTCTCACGAATTTAACCAAGTCCGCTGCGAATCCGATTCTGCCCATCACGCCCGGTAAAACCGCCTGGGATACCGGGACAACCGGCCACCGCAGTTCCATCGTCAAGGAAGGAGCTTATTATTATTTCGCATTTGAAGGCAGCACTCTGCCACCTTTTCACCAGTCAAAATGGAGTTCAAGCATGGCGCGCTCCACCAATCTCACTTCAACGTGGACCAAGTTTCCAGGCAACCAGATGATTCCGCAGACCTTGGTCGGCATGGGGTATGACGGGCCTGAATTGGTGCGAATCAAAGATATTTGGTACCTCTACGTGCGGTCGCCCAAAAGTAACGAAAGCGAGCGATATCGGCTGGAATCGCAACGCAAAGGCAAAAAACCATGAATCGAAAATCCACCAATGTTCTTGCTCGTATGTTTTCGTATTAAAATCTTTCCAACGAACTTTGACCGCCAAATAATTTAAGAAATCCATGACCACATTAAATTCTGAAGTAACAAAATTTCTCGCCACTCAACCGCTCAAAATGTTCATCGGCGGCAAATGGGTCGAAGCCAAAAGTGGAAAAACTTTTGAGACGCTTGATCCGGGCGAAGGCAAAGTGCTCGCCACAATTTCAGCGGGTGACGCGGCGGATGTGGATGCCGCCGTCAACGCCGCGCAAGAAGCGTTTCAAAAAAGCGGTTGGGCCACGATGCCGGCGAATGATCGCGCGGTGATTCTGCATCGGCTCGCGGACTTGATTGATAAGAACGCGGAAATACTTTCGCAGATTGAATCGCTGGATGTCGGCAAGCCGCGCGGGCAGGCCGCTGCTTTTGACGTGCCACATTCGGCGCAAACATTTCGCTATTATGCCGACCTCGCAGTCCACACGCGCCGTCGCGAGCCAATTGCCGTTTCTGGTTTTGACGCGCGAACAATACGTGTTCCGTATGGCGTCTGCGGGTTCATTTTTCCCTGGAACTTTCCGTTCCTGCTCGTCGGTTGGGGTGTTGCTCCGGCGCTCGCCGCTGGAAATACCGTCGTCATCAAGCCCGCCGAAGACACGCCGCTCTCCACGATTTATTTTGCGAAGC
>JBKJOZ010000367.1:0-5789 GCA_046595315.1 Limisphaerales bacterium | reverse complement strand
AGTTTTACCACGACCCGGCGCCTGGATGGAAAAATTCAAAATCGCCATGGGTTTTCCGATGCTCGCCACCGCCGTCTGGATTTTTTGGTTCACCGCGCCGCGCTTCGGAAAATCCGGTGTGCTTTGGCTGGGATTATTTCTCGTGATTCTTTCAGCGGCGTCGTGGGTTTGGGGCGAATTCGTCCAGCGCGGTCGCAAGCGAAAAGGTTTGGCTATCGCGATCAGTCTTTTGTTGTTGGGTTCAGGTTACGTTTATGCGCTGGAGAAAAAATTAAATTGGCGCGCGCCGACGACTGTTTCCTCGGGCGCAACTTCCTTGAAAGAAGGTCCCGACGGAATCGACTGGCAATTATGGAGTCCCGAAGCGGTATTAAAAGCGCGCGCCGATGGACATCCGGTGATGGTTGATTTCACGGCGGACAATTGTTTGAACTGCCAGGTCAACAAAGCGTCGAGTTTGGAAATCCCGGCCACGCGCGAGAAGTTGAAGGAAACCGGCACGGTCGCGTTTCTCGGCGATTTTACCGACGAAGATCCACGCATCGCCGCCGAATTGCGCCGCTACCAACGCGCCGGAGTTCCGCTCGTTTTAGTTTATCCACGCGATCCAAATGCGCCCGTCATCGTCTTACCGCCGCTTCTCACTCCGGGAATTGTGGCCGACGCGCTGGACAAAGCCGCCAAGTAAAACTGGACTAACGCATCCAGCGTTGTAAAACATCCGCAAATTTTATGGCAACAAATCAAAAACCTCTCGTCGGAATCATCATGGGCAGTCAATCGGATTGGGACACCATGCAACACGCCGCTGCGCAACTCACCGAACTCAACGTCCCCCACGAAGTTCAAGTTATCTCTGCACATCGCACGCCCGATTTGCTTTTTGAATATGCTTCGACCGCGGTCTCGCGCGGGTTGGAAATTATTATTGCTGCCGCAGGTGGTGCGGCGCATCTCGCTGGCGTGACGGCGGCGAAAACGGAATTACCAGTTCTCGGCGTGCCGATTGAATCCAAGTCATTGCACGGAATGGATTCGCTTCTCTCGATGGTGCAAATGCCCGGCGGAGTTCCCGTGGGAACGTTGGCCATTGGAAAACCCGGCGCGATCAATGCCGCCCTGCTCGCCGTCGCCATGCTCGGAAATAAATATCCCGAACATCGCGCTGCCTACGTTGGCTTCCGCAAAAAACAGACTGAAAAAGGCGAGGCCAATCGCGAAATCAAGAAGTAACCGTTGCGTGGAAGTTCGTCGCATGAGTTGACGCTCTCGGCGAACACCCGTATTTTCTTTGCAATGATTGCAGGCCCAGCCACTCAACCGACTTCACAACCCGCTTTTCGCAAAGGCGACGAGCGGCTTATAAAAGTTTCGCCCAGCGCAGCGGAAAAAGTGACATCGCTGCTCACCAAACAAGGTCGGCCGCAAGGTGTTTTGCGCGTCGCTGTCATGGGTGGCGGTTGCTCCGGTCTCCAATACAAAATGGATTTGCAGGACGCGCCCGCTAATCGCGACATCCTCGTCGAAAGCAGCGGGATCAAAGTCGTCGTCGATCCGAAGAGCGCGCTTTACGTGACCGGCAGCGAACTGGATTACATCGACGCGCTGACTGACGGAGGTTTCAAAGTGAAAAATCCCAACGCGGCGAGCAGTTGTTCCTGCGGCGAAAGTTTTAGCGCGTAAATTTGCGAGCTGGACGTTGAGCGTATGACCGACAATTTCGCTCTCATCAACGAACCTCGTCTTCCCTGGCTCGACGCGGAGGAGTTGAAACAAAAATTCTTCCCACTTTCCGCTCCATTTCATCCCGACCGCGTTCACAACGGAACCGACGCCGAAAAGCTTTCTGCAAACCAACGCTACGCCGAGCTGAACGCCGCCTACAATTGTTTGCGCGAACCGAAGGAACGTTTGCTGCATTTGATCGAACTGGAACTTGGAAAAAAACCGAGTGACATCCAAAAAATTCCGCCCGGCACGATGGATTTGTTCATCGAGGTCGGCCAAACCTGCCGTGACGCCGACGCATTTCTCGCCGAAAAATCCAAAGTCACGTCGCCGCTTTTAAAAGTGCAACTGTTCGAACATGGAATGGAATGGACGGACAAACTGAACGCGCTCCAGCAGAAAATAAATTTGAAACGCGAAGAACTTTCTTCCGAGTTACGCGAATTGAATTCCGTCTGGCAGAACGCACCTTCAATTGGCTCGCCCGATCGAGCAGCCGCTTTGCCAATGGAGCGGCTTGAACAAATCTATCGAATCTTCAGTTACATCGCGCGCTGGTCGGAACAAATCCAGGAACGGGTTGTGCAGCTTTCTTTTTAGCCACGGATGAACACCGATAAAAACGGATGGAAGAAAAAACTGCTGAACGCTTTTTTCTTTATCGCACTCCTCACTCCTCACCCCTCACTCCTCGCTTTGGAACCGTGGCAAAATGCGCTTTCAAAAATGCCTTTGAAATCCAGCGTGACTCATCTGACAAAAACCAATGCGATAGAAGTTATGCTCGAAGCTTTTCAGGAAAACGACGCCGCCAAAGCGTTAATTTTCATGCCGGGCGCAACCGATGAATTTTATTTTTTCAATCGCGGCAACGCAACCTTGACGAACAATTTCCCCACACTGCTCGACACGATCACAGCGCTGACCAATCAAACCTTGATCCACGTCACCTTTCGTCCGCCGTTCATTTTGATGCACAGCGCGGAAGATTCTTTGGAACTGGTTTCCAAAATCGAACATGAGCCGACGGCGGAACGTATTCGCAAAAAGAAATTTACTCCGCACGTTTTTTACAACGACCGCGATTGGGATTTTATTTTGCCTACGCTTTCGTTCCGCTTGGACACCAAAATCCTTCCGGGAAAACAGTCACACGATTCCCATCATTTTTACCGTCACAACCTCGCCGCTCATAATTTGAACGGCTGGGAAATTCTGGAAGCACTCGCGTTTGCGGGAAAAACACAGTTCACCGTGCAAAAGAAAAAAGTGTTGTTTGAAGGCGACAAACGATTTCGAGCGCGGCCAAAAGTGCCGGAAAATTTTGAGGCGATTAAGGAGCTGACTCGGTGATTCCGGCGGCGGAACGCATCGCAGCGAATAAATTCTTCCCGGCCGCAGGCGCAACAATCGTTTTTGCTTTTTCGTCCGCGTGTTCCACCAATTCCTCGGGAAGTTCTTTTAAGAATTGCGACGGATGACACGGCAATAGTTGCCCATATTTCTTTCGCCCACCGCAATGACTGATCGTCAATGTCGTCATCGCGCGAGTGATCGCGACATAAAAAAGACGACGCTCTTCGTCCAAAGTTCCTTCAACTTTCGAGCGCGAATGCGGCAGCAAGCCTTCTTCAAGCCCAACGATATAAACGTGTGGAAATTCCAAGCCTTTGCAACTGTGCATGGTGATCAGCGTCACGGCGTCGCCTTCGTTTTCTTTTTTCTCCTGACGGTCGCTGTCGAGCATGATGTCTTCCAAAAACCGTTCGAGGCGTTGCGCATTTTCTCCACCAGCAACGTTATCGAGCGTGGCGATGAGATCCTTGAGATTGCGAACCCGGTTTTCAGCGGTCTCAACATTTTTTTCTGCGCGGCGCAATTCAATCAAATAACCCGTTTCCTCCAGAATTTTGTCCGCCCAAACTCGAAGTGAACTCGTTCCAGTCAAACTCGCGCGGGTCGTTTCAATCAACTCGATGAAAGCCAAAATACTTTCGCGGGTTTTCGGCTGAAACGAATCTTGCACATCGGTGTGGCGCATCGCCGTGAAAACCGACGAACTGCGTTCCTGACTCGCAGCCAAAAGTCGCTCCATCGTGACATCGCTCATCCCGCGCGCCGGAACATTCGCGATGCGCAACAAACTCACGTCGTCATTCGGATTCAAAAACATTTTCAGATAAGCCAAAAAATCTTTGATCTCGCGCCGGTCAAAATAACTTTGCCCGCCGATCAAATGGTAACGAACGTTTTGTTGGCGCAGCGCAGTTTCCAGAGCGCGCGATTGGATATTGGTGCGAAACAAAATCGCTTGTTCCGCCCAAGTAATTCGATGCGCGTGGCGAGCAAATTCAATTTGCTCAACGACGGTGCGCGCTTCCGTTTCGTCATCGGCAAACGTGTGCAAAATAATTTTTGCCCCCTGCCCTTTTTGCGACCAAAGCTGTTTTCCGCGACGACGCGCATTGTTTTTGATCACAGCATTTGCCGCCGTCAAAATCGTCGTCGTCGAACGATAATTTTGTTCGAGTTTGATGACCTGGACTTTGGGGAAATGCTTTTCGAGTTCAAGCAAGTTAGCGATTTCTGCACCGCGCCATCCGTAAATACTTTGGTCGTCATCGCCAACGACGCAAAAATTCTTGTGCTCTTTTACGAGCAAATGCATGAGCTGAAACTGCGACGCATTCGTGTCCTGATATTCATCGACCATCACGTAGCGATATTTCGCGCGGCAAGCATCCAACACTTCAGGATGTTCTGTGAAAAGTTTCAGAGTGAGCAAAATCAGGTCATCGAAATCAACTGCGTTGCAGGCGCGCAGAGCAGATTCGTATTTCAAACGAACGTGTTGCGCCAACGCCGCGACACTCGGCTCGGAAAAAGCCGCAGCGCGTTCGCCGCCATTTTTAAATCGGCTCAACAGACTTAAGATCGCGGCCGCGTCCGTCTTTTCTCCTTTGGCGGAAAAATGGCTGAGGATTTTTTTAACAGCGCTGAGTTGCTCCGATTCGTCGTAGATAACAAAATTTCGTTTGTAACCGAGCCGTTCGATGTGTTGACGCAAAATGCGGACGCAGAGTGAGTGGAACGTGCAAACGGTCGGGCGATCCGGTTTTTCCTCGTCGGAAGTTTTTTTCGCTTTGGGAATTAATTTACTGACACGTTCCTGCATTTCGCGCGCGGCTTTGTTGGTGAACGTGACGCCCAGAATATTTCCTGGAGCAACCCCGCGCTCGATCATGTGTGCAATTCGAAAAGTAATGACGCGAGTTTTCCCCGTGCCTGCACCGGCCAAAATCAAAACGGGACCTTCAATCGTTTCGACGGCAAGACGCTGCTGCGGATTGAGCGTGGAAAGATTTAACATGCGACGGGGCGAGCCAAAATTTGAAAATCAGCCCTGTTTCGCCTGCTCAAGTTTCTTCAAATCTTCAGCGAGGAACTGCGTCACGTCTTTGAATTTTCCGACATTCGCCGGATTTAAATTCATCAAAGTTTTGTGAGCTTCGAGACAATTGCGCGTCACTTCGACGCGCGTGGCGGCTTCTCCATCACGCGCGAGCGGCTCAAATTTTTCAGGCTCGGACGTGGCGCTAATGACGTTGAACAAATGGGCTACACCCAAGTTTTCCAAAATGTCAGAAATGCGCGCGTTCGGATTGGCGATCTCGACGGTGGATTTTTCGCCACGTTGATTCGATTCCGTGAATTTCAAACCGATCCCTGCGAGCACACCAAGAAAAGTGCTGTCCATAATCACGCAATCGCAAAGTTCTAAAACAAAATGGCGGTAACCGCGCTGCCAGAGTTCGTTGACCAGATTTCTCAAATCAATGCTCGAAGCAAAGGTGGCGCGACCGGAAATTTTGATCCAAACCACCTGATCAACGATCGCGACCATCAAAGTTCCGGCGGATTTGGTTACTGGCTCCATACAATTCCTAGAAATATCAAATTCAATTCAAGTTTAGTCAACGTGGCCTTCGAGTTTCGTACTATTTTGCAATTTTTTCGGCACTCCCGCGCCCCACGATTCGCACCATCGTTTGTTGCAACAC
>JBKJOZ010000297.1:0-5439 GCA_046595315.1 Limisphaerales bacterium | reverse complement strand
ACGACCTGAATTTCTTTGTTAATTCCTACGTCGGTGAATTCATATTCAGTCACGTTGGCGTGCGCTTCGAAGTCCGCAGGGAAAGTCGTAGGCAATGATTGCAAAAGAGTAAAAGTGGTTCCGAAGACCGTCGGCCGCGTTTGCACTGCATGAGAAGGAGTGAAAACCCCGTTCGGAGGAAAATAACCGAAGTTGCCGGACTCTAAATTCACGGAGAAGGGACCCGCTCCCCAGTATAAATCTTCAACCCCAAACGCGTTGACGTATGAGTTTCCGAGGAAAAAACCGCGACTGACGCTACCATTAAAGAAATTATTGAGGAAAATATTGGTCTCAGAATTAGAAGCAGTGCCGGCGACGAGTGAACCGCGGGAAAGATCCACGTTTTTTCCATTGAGCCGCATCAAGCCGACCGTGCCCACCGAAATATTTCCGCGATTTATCAAATTCGTCGCGGAAATCAGCGCATAAGAAGCAGTTCCCGAAGAGGATCCGAGAAACAATCCAGTTCCCAGTCCGAAACCAAAAAATGAAGCGCCGTTGTCCACTGCCGAAATCGTGCCTCGATTATCGAAATTAATCAAAGGACGTCGGGTATTCAACGTGGAGTCAATGGTATCGAAATGAAACCCCACACTTCCGCTCATCACACCGCGATTGGTGAAATTGACGGTGTTTTGGGTGTCATAGGGCAGCGTGGTGAAAAGGTTGGTGAACGTGCCTAAATTCAAAAAATTGACCGCATCAATTTGAATGGCGTTGGTGATGACCCCCGCATTGATAAACGTCGGACGCGGCGCGGCAAAAACCGAACTGCCCAGGGTCAAACTGAGGAAAATTGCAAAAGTGCGCTTCATATTTTCGAGGTACTAAGGCCGTAAAATTTGTCGTTCGAGGTCGCGAATGCTCGTGCCCTGAGGATAAACCACTGGATCATTGGTTGAGCCGTCAAACGAACCCCAGAGAAACCCCTTCGTCGCCGTAGCTTCGTCGAGGAAAAAATCCGTTATATTTTGAAAGAACGGACCGACCTTGTTGAAGGTAATTAGCATCTGCGGGATAATCGTTCCAGGCCCAGAACCGTTCACACTAAAGATTGAAGTGGAATTGGTGGCAAAGCTGATGGAACGAGCGGCAATTGGAATTCCCGCCACTGCGGAAGGATCGCTCGGCCCAATGTCACCCGCCGTGAACAGAATGTCCGGCTGCAGAATCACGCGGCGAACGCTTTGGCGAAATACACTGAAATTCGTGATAATGGGCACAGTGTAATTATGAACAATCGGCTTAAAAGACGTACCCAGCAGGGAATCAAACCGCGATTTTTGAAATCGAATTTTTTCAATTCCACCTCGAAGCGCCGCACTATTTGTCACCACACTGTTCGTTTGGAAAAAATCGACCGGTTGCCACGGCCCAGAGAAGGGACGGACCACTGCGTCCGGCGGGAGAACTTCGTTGTTGTAATTATTCCTGCGATAGAGATAGCGCAAACCACCCATATCATCCCGCGTGATGTTAATGTAATAGCCGCCGGTTTGCAGACCGAACTGAGCGGAAGCCACCGCATTGTAAATAAAATCAGTGGGATCGACGAGCGTTTCTAGGGCATCACCTTGGGCTACTGCCGGACAACCGTCGATAATCTGATACGTGTATAAGGTCCCGTTGACATAATGCGACGGCTCGTAAGTGACGGGGTCAAAATTACGAACGATCACGGTGTAAGCAAATTGACAGCTTGCCGGTAAGGGAATGCGTTGACGCAAATCAAAGACATGATCTTCACCGTAAAGCCCCATGTGCTCGATCAACAATCCTAGGGTGGTGGACTTTAAATCAATCAGATTGAGCGCCTGCGCAGTTTGATGAATTCTTTGGGCGTCATCCGTTAAAAATTCATTCAGATCGGCGCTTGCCTGAGAGGCGCGGGGTAATTTATTTAACAAAGCGATTGCCTGTTCGACCGCGCGCACTCCGTTGGAACCAAAATAATCGAGGAACGACGAGTCGAATCCATAGGTAATCAGCGGCGTGTTGATTCGATATTCATCCCCAAGGTTTCTTGAGCCACCCAGTTGCCCTCCGACGCGAAACGACACGATTGGGGTCTGCCAAACTTCATAATTCCCGAGCAGGGAAAATGCGGAGGCACGCTGCACCCCAAGCGCCAGCACACCGAAACAAAATAATTTAGTGAAAAATCGCAACATAGAAATTAGCGTTTGAAATGGGCGGTTATTGTTGCTGATTCAGAATGTATTTCCGACCAAATAGATCAAAGCCATTGATCGCGACAAAACTCGACCAGCCCACAAAAAATTGGTTACCTCCATGCGCCGCAACCGCCGGATGAATTTGCTGGCTGGCGACTGAATTATTAACTCGAAATTCATTTCCAGAAGGTTGAACTCCCCCTTGCAACAGCCGTCCAAAAACCCCCTCACGTGAACCATCCTGGCCAAGGCTGGTCCAGACCACGGCGCAATCGTTTTCCATCGCCGCAATTTTTGGACGATATTGATCGCCGTAAGTGTTCGTATTGACTTTGAAATCCGCACCCGCTGCAATTCCTCCGGATGAAAAGGAACGTCCGATCACTTCCCAATTATTGGATCGGCTTAACAAATCTTTTTCGCTCCACACCACGGTGAATCCTCCACTCGCCAGCGCCGTGATGGAGGGATTGGCACAAGGATTATTTCCTGAATTTAGAAGCAACTCCTCAGACACTGGGTTTCCGGCAGAATCAAACAAGCGGCCATAGATATCCACACTGTCAAAAAATCGCTCCTGCTCGGATACCCAAACGATTACGACATTGCCGTTTGCCAGTGTCGTAACGGCGGGGGAACGTTGATTAAAACTGGTTATTTGGTTCACCAAAAATTCGTTACTCAACACGGTGCCTGAAGGAGAAATGAGGCGAGCGTAAATTCCCATCATGCTCCCATCCTGACCCAAGCTCTGCCACGCTACCAACGCGCCACCATCACCCACTGGAGTTACGGCAGGTTCACTCTGCTGGTCTTTGGTGTAACTGTTCAGACGCAGATCAGAGGTCAAGAAAGTTCCGTCACCTTTCAAAATCCTCGCGTAGATATCAGAGGTCTTCAACCCGTTCCCCTGCCACGCGAAAATTGCGTTGCCGTTGTTGAGCAACTGGACTTGGGGATTGCGCTGGTCTCCTAGGGAAAGTTTGGCCACTGGAAAACTGGAAATTCGGCTAAAACCAGAGTTGAGCCGCACCGCTTTAATTTCCGAACCTGATTTGAGAGAACCATTTTCTTCCCAAGTGAGATAGCCGCCGTTTTGATTTATGGAAATGCTCGGATAAATCTGATCTCCCGCCAGCGGACCAGTCATCTGCGTTTCGTTTCCCTGAGGAACTGCAGTGTTGGTTTGGGCGGAAAGGAAAAATGGGAAAGCCAAAAAAATGGCAGGCAAAAGCAGGCGCTCACGAACACTCAACAATAATGACATAATGATTTCGGAAGTTGTAACAAGGACGCAACTTTTTGTCCACGCTTTCTTCCTGAATTGGGCTGTTTTTTTGAAGAAAATTTTAATTTGTAATTTTTTTTAAGTTTGGAATTTTTATTTGATTACCCTCCAAATAAATCGGTTTGTTTGATCTGCGCTTTTTCCAATTCATGCAGTAAAGTTTTGAATCCCCAACCGGTGAAGAGCTGGCGCAAATCTTCGACAATGACTTGCTTGGCGGCGAAATTTTCAAGCTGGAATTCGCACGGCAAATCATCCCGCAATCGAATCAGTTTTTGATTGCGTTGCAGAAGTTCGCGAGAGGCCAAAAGATTGCCGCGAAGTCGATCAGATTTGATGTCGTCCGGCCGTCGATAAATCTCATCAATTGAACCGAATTGTCGCAGCAGATCGGTCGCGGTCTTAGGCCCGATGCCGCTGACGCCTGGGATATTGTCCACGGTGTCGCCGATCAAACTGAGCCAATCGACAATTTGAGTTGGTTCGACGCCGGATTTTTCGCGAACTTGCTCCGCGCTCCAAAGCGTTTCAGTTTTGTCGTTGGGATTAAATAAGGAGACCAATGGCGAAACGAGCTGCATGAAATCTTTGTCAGCACTGGCAATGATTACCGGAGTCCCAATTTCAGAAGCTTTTTTAGCAATCGTCGCGATGAAGTCATCTGCCTCAACGCCGTTTTCGCAGTAGGAAGTGATACTTGCAGCTTTTAAGTAAGCCACAATTTCGTCCATCTGCACTTCCAATTCAGAAGGCATCTCGGTGCGCTGGGCTTTGTATTCGGGCAACAAATCCATTCGTTCCTGGGCCAAACCACCATCCCAAACGATCATCAGGTGAGTGGGCTGAAGTTGCGCCTGCATCTTGACCAGCATCTTGATGAATCCGTAAATGGCATTAGTGCTTTTGCCACTGGGAGAATTGAGATGGCGAATGGCGTAGAAGGCTCGATAGGCGTAAGCATGACCGTCAACGACAAGAAACCGACCCGATAAATTTGTGGTCGGAGATATCGTCGTCATTTGCCTAAGACTTCAAATGCCGGTCACGCCCCTCGGTCTGGCTTTTGGATTCAAACAACCCAAAAGCATTACTTATTGCGTAACAGCCGGAGACGATTGGGTCGGAACCGAAACTTTTGCAAAAGGCATTTCCTCGTCTGTATGCACACGATTGCCAGCAGGATCTATGATGGTCGGGGTGACGAAAATCATCAGATTCCGCTTTACAGAACTTGAAGATTCACTGCGAAACAAGCGACCTAGAAAAGGCAAATCACCCAGCAAAGGAACTTTATCTTTGACCTTCGTAACATTGTCCGTAATCAGGCCACCCAACATCACGGTTTGACCGTCCCAAACGTTGCAACTGGTTGTAACCTGACGCAGACGAAAACGAGGTAGCGGCAATTGCGCCCTTAACGGAATCCCAACCGTTGCTCCACCGACTGATTGACCCTGTGGCACAAACTGACCAGGGTCATCGTATTGGACAAATTCCGTGATAGTCGGGATAATCGTCATTTGAATGGAGTAACCATCCGCAGAAACGGAAGGAAGCACGTCCAGCACCGGCCCGAATGGGAGGGTTTGGGTCGTGTATTGAATGGTGGTTCCAAGCACGGCGTTGCCAGCCTGATTGTTATTCTGAGCTTGAACCGTGACCCCAACTGCTGCAAAAACGAAAAGTAGTGATAAACAATTATTAAATTTCATATAATCGAGCCAAAAACTTGTTACCGGTTCCCGCCACCACCACCGCCACCGTTCTGCTGCAAGTCAACGTCCGTGACGATACGAATCAAATCCAGAACTGCAATCTGAGTTTGCCGGCCGCTTAATGTAGTTACTTTCGGTGCGGATAAAATGTCAGAGCCCTTACGTTGTTCCAAAGCGCGAATCACAACACGAAATTGTGGATCAGTCAAAATTCCAGAGA
>JBKJOZ010000250.1:0-11129 GCA_046595315.1 Limisphaerales bacterium | reverse complement strand
GGATGAACCATCGCGGCAACCCGAACGTGAACGAGGCCAAGAGCGCGGCAGAGGACGCGGCGACGAACGACGGGGCACGGCTCCCTCCATGAACATCGCCAAATTGCAAGCGATGCCAATGTCGGAATTAAACAAAATGGCGCGCGAAATGGGCGTGGAAAATTTCGGCACGATGCGGAAGCACGAGGTCATTTTTCACATTCTCCAAAAAAATGCAGAACGGGCTGGGATTCTTTTTTCCGAAGGCGTTTTAGAAATTTTGCCGGAAGGATTCGGATTTTTGCGCTCACGCAGTTTTAATTATCTTCCGTGTCCGGAAGATATTTACGTCTCACCCTCGCAGATTCGCCGTTTCGATTTGCAGACGGGAAATTTGGTGGCAGGCCAAATTCGTCCGCCGAAAGACAAGGAACGCTTTTTTGCGTTGCTCAAAGTTGAAGCGGTCGATGGTGAAGAACCCGACAAGGCCAAAGACAAAACGCATTTCGACAATCTCACTCCGCTTTTTCCGGAAAAACGTTTTCTTCTGGAAACTGATTCCGACGAACTTTCCACGCGCGTTCTCGACTTGGTTTGTCCGATTGGCAAAGGCTCTCGCGGCTTGATCGTCGCACCGCCGCGCACTGGAAAAACCGTTTTGATGCAGAAATTGGCGAACGCGATTCTAAAGAATAATCCGGAATCGTATTTGTTTATTCTGTTGATCGATGAGCGTCCCGAAGAAGTCACAGACATGGAACGGTCCTGCATCGGCGCGGAGGTTATTTCTTCGACGTTTGACGAACCGCCTGAGCGTCACGTGCAAGTGGCCGAAATGGTCATTGAAAAAGCGAAGCGCATGATCGAACACCGACGCGACGTCGTCATTTTGCTCGATTCAATTACCCGTCTGGCGCGCGCCTACAACACAGTGCAGCCGCACTCGGGAAAAATTCTTTCTGGCGGGGTTGACGCCAATGCGCTGCATAAACCAAAACGCTTTTTTGGTGCGGCCCGAAATATTGAGGAAGGCGGTTCGCTGACCATCATCGCCACGGCGCTGGTCGATACCGGTTCGCGCATGGACGAAGTTATTTTTGAAGAATTCAAAGGCACGGGCAACATGGAGGTCCATCTGGATCGCCACTTGGTTGACCGCCGCATTTTTCCATCGATCAACATCGAACTTTCCGGCACGCGCAAAGAGGAACTGCTTTATCATCCTGACGAATACAACAAAGTCGTCGTGTTGCGCCGCGCCCTCACTGGTGTTCCGCCGGTCGAAGCGATGGAATTGATGCTGAACAAACTTAAAAAAACGGGCAGCAATATCGAATTCCTTCTCGGCATGGCCGTCGGAGGTAAGTGAGATATTTCGCGGATAATTTTGAGCCAGCATGAATCGCTGGCTCAATTTTTCGTACGGAGAAGCGGAAATGAGCCTTTGCCCGAGCGCGCGGGCTCCGTTATTTTGAAAAGTCCTTTTGGGAGATAATCGAGTGAAATCACATACGAAACTTAACTGGAGTCGCGCGGGAGTTTTCCTTCTCGCAGGAACATTTTTGACGGCCTGCGGCAACGAGGAGATCAAAGTTTATTCCGTTCCAAAAGAAAAGGTGCCTGAGTTGCAGGCGGCAACGTCGGTTTCCCATGAAGACTCTCATCCCGTTCATTGGACAACGCCCCCCGGTTGGGAAGAACTCGCGCCCACCAGCATGCGAGTCGGAAATTTTTTGATCAAAAAGGGCGATCAAAAAGCGGAAGTTTCAATTTTGCAATTTCCTGGACGGGTTGGAACGGAACTGGAAAACGTAAATCGTTGGCGCGGCGAAATCGGCGTAAAACCCGTCGGCGAAAGTGATGTTTCCGCTCAGTCCGTCGCCATAGGTCGAGGCACCGGAAAACTTTACAATATTCCCGGGCCTACGCTCTCAACACTGGCCGCCGTTCTGGAGAAAGGCGACATCAGTTGGTTTTTCAAAATGCGCGGCGACAAGGAAGTTGTTTCGCAATCCGCAGAAACATTTGCTGAGTTTCTCAAGAGCATCACTTTCCATTCTGATGAGGCGGCGGAAAAAACCGTTGCGGCCAAACCGGTCAGCACCAACGTTGAAAAAGTCCCAAATGAAAATACTTCCGGCCAACCCCAATGGGATATTCCCACCGGGTGGCAAGAAAAACCGCCTTCTCCGATGGTGTTGAAAAATTTTTCCGCTGGCGAAGCCGAGCACGAGGCAAAAATTTCGATCACGATGTTTCCCGGAGATGTAGGCGGTCCACTCGCCATTGTGAATCTCTGGCGGCAACAACTTTCACTCGAACCGATCGTGCAAACGGAACTTTCCAAAGCAACAACCTCCATTGACGTGCTCGGCGGAAAAGCGACCTTGGTTGAGCTGACGGGAACGGATGCCAAAACCGGAAAACCGGCGCGGATGATCGCCGCGATGGTTCCACGCAAAGATCAAATGTGGTTTTACAAAATGATGGGCGATCCCGCCACGGTGACCGGGCAAAAAGAGGCGTTCTCGAAATTCGTCCAAACCGTTCGCTATCCAAATGATTAATCGCGTTTTCAGTTTTTTCAGTTCGCTGCGACTGACCGTCGCTCTCCTGAGCCTCGCCTTGCTGTTGGTTTTTATCGGCACCCTCGCGCAGGTCAAACTCGGGCTCTACGTCGCGCAATCGGAATATTTCCGCAGCCTCTTTGTTTTCTGGCAACCGAACGGCGCAACTTGGAAGATCCCGGTTTTCCCCGGCGGCTGGCTGCTCGGCGGGTTGCTCCTGACCAATCTGATCGCGGCGCACGTCAAACGTTTTCAATTCACGAAAAAGAAAATCGGCATTTTCACGATTCACGCCGGTTTGATTCTTTTGTTGCTCGGGCAATTTTTCACCGAGCTTTTCCAGACGGAAAGCAACATTCGTTTTGAAGAGGGCCAGACCCGCAACTACAGCGAGGATTCACGCCACAATGAGCTCGCCATTATCGACGTTTCAAATCCCGAGCGCGACGAAGTGATTTCCATTCCTGAAATCCTGTTGGCCAAAGGCAGTGAAATCCGCGACGCAAAACTTCCGTTTGTTATTCGGGTAAAAAACTATTTTCCAAATTCGCAACCGGCCGGGCCGATGAGCGGCGAAGGAGCTAAACTCAAAGCGTCGGAAGGAATTGGAAAACGTCTTCAATTTTCGCAAGCGCCCCTGGTCGCAACGATGGATAATGAAAACAAACCGGCCGCATTGATCGAACTGGTTTCCAGCAAAGGTGCGCTGGGCGATTGGACGGTTACCACTTGGCTGACGAAATATCCCTGGTCCTTTGTGCTCCGCGAACAAATGGGAACCCTTTTCGGAAATGAGTTAAGCGAGCCGCAAATCGTGCGCTTCGAAAACCGCACCTACCAAATTGCGTTGCGGCCGATTCGTTATTACAAGCCTTACCAAATTACGCTGCTCGACTTTCGGCACGATCTTTATCAAGGCACTGGGATTCCAAAAAATTTCTCAAGCAAAATTCATTTGAGCGATCCAAAACGCGGCGAAGAGCGCGATGTGGTGATCAAAATGAACGACCCGTTGCGTTATGCGGGTGAAACTTTTTTTCAGGCTGGCTTTGACGAGAACAACGACAAGGTCACGATTCTGCAAGTCGTGAAAAACCCCGCCGCCATCACGCCGTATCTCGCTTGCGTGTTGGTCGGACTCGGCTTGTTGATCCAATTTTTAATGCACCTTGTGACTTTTGGTCGGCGTGAAAAAAATAAATCAACCGCTCAAAAAACATCGTCCCAAACAAAACCGGTGGCGACTGCCGCTGGGAAAGGGGCTCTATGAAAAAATTTGTCCCGTGGATTTTAGTCGCGGTTTTCGCCGTGTGGATCGGGTCAGACATGCGCGCGCCGAAGGCCAAAGATAATTTTAACCTCGCCGAATTTGGCCAGCTGCCCGTTTTGTTGAACGGACGCATCCAGCCTTTTGATTCAGTGGCGCGGAATGCTTTGTTGAACATGAGCGGGAAATCAGCCGTTCGCGCCGGCGTCGGAAAAAGTTTGAGCGCAACCGAGTGGTTGATCGAAGCGATGACGAAACCAGAACTCGCCGACACGCGAAAAATTTTCCGCGCGCAACATCCCGATTTGGAGAGCTTGCTCGGAACAGAGCAGGCGCGACTGGAATATTATTCGTTCAACGACATCACGAATCACCTCGATGAGATTGAGCAGAAAGCGCAAACGCTCGTGCAGTCGGAACGCGGTAAAGAAGACGCGACCAAATTGCGCACGCCGTTCCAAAAAGATTTGATGCACCTCTACGACAGTCTGATTTTGAATCATCGCATCAAAAACAGTTTGCAACCGGAAGGCTCAGCGGATTTCTCGCGGGAACTGGAAGTTTTCCAGGAAAAAATCCCCGCAGGCCTGATCGCGTTACAGGCGAGCGAAGCCGGCGAGGAACATGACAAGGCAGATTTGCAAACCATCGCCGCGTTCTTCCGCCGTTACCAAACGATTTCGAAATATGCGTATCCGCTGGCGGTTCCGCCAAAAGCGGGCGAGCCGCGCGATGCCTGGAGCAACGTGGGCAGCAGCTTGATGGAATCAATGCGCTCCAACAAAATCCCTCCGGCCATCACGCAACTTGCGGCGATCACGACAGCTTACGCGAACGATCGACCGGCGGAATTTAACAAAGCAGTGGCCAACTATCGGGTCTGGTTGGAGACGAACCAACTCGCGACGGAATTGAAAAAAGGTCGCCAGGAATTTTTCTTCAACCAGCTTCAGCCATTTTACAAAGCGATGGTAATTTACGTCGCGGCGCTTCTGCTCGGCTGCGCGTTCTGGCTGAACCTGAGCGAATGGGTGCGCCGCTCCGCGTTCGCGTTGCTCGGTCTCGCATTCGTCATTCACACTTTTGGACTTTTGTTCCGCATGTATCTGGAAGGCCGCCCACCGGTGACCAATCTTTATTCCTCGGCGATTTTCGTCGGCTGGGGCGCGGTGGTTCTGGGAATTATTTTGGAAAAAATTTTCAAAGGCGGAATTGGTTTGGTGGCGGCGGCGTTGGTCGGCTTCGTCACGCAAATTATCGCCCATCATCTGTCTTTGAGTGGCGACACGATGGAAATGTTGCGCGCCGTTCTCGACACGAACATCTGGCTGGCGACGCACGTGGTCGTCATCACCACCGGTTATGCATCGATGTTTGTCGCTGGTTTGTTGGCGATTATTTACATCGTGCGTGGTTTTTTCACCAAAACGCTGACGCCCGAGATCGCGAAAGCTCTTTCGCGAATGGTTTACGGAATTATCTGTTTTGCGACGCTGTTTAGTTTTGTCGGAACGATCCTTGGCGGAATCTGGGCGGATCAATCGTGGGGACGTTTCTGGGGCTGGGACCCGAAAGAAAACGGCGCGCTGCTCATCGTGATTTGGTGCGCGATTGTTTTGCACGCGCGCTGGGGAGGTCTGGTCAAAGAACGCGGGCTGATGGCGCTGGCGATTGGCGGAAATATCATCACCAGCTTTTCGTGGTTTGGCGTGAACATGCTGGGAATTGGACTGCATTCCTACGGGTTTATGGACGCCGCTGCGACGTGGCTGACGTTATTTATTGCGAGCCAACTTTTAATTATTCTTCTCGGACTTTTGCCGTCACGATTTTGGGCAAGTTTCAAAAATCCGGGAAGATCGATTCCGCCCTCTTCGCCGAAAGGAAAAGAGCCGCAACCGGCTTCCGTCTAGCCTGAAACCTTTTGACAAGATTCGCTCTTCCCCTACCGTTCCCAAACACGATTTAAGACAATGATTGGTTACATATTTAAAAAAGTTCTCGGCTCGAAAAATCAACGCGAAGTAAAAAAACTGCGCCCGATGGTCGCGAAGATCAACGAGATCGAAACGGCGCTGCAAAACGTTTCCGTCGAGGAGTTGCGCCAAAAAACCGCCGCGTGGAAAGAGGAACTTTCGAAGATTGAGGACAACGAGCAGCTCAAAAGGCGGTTGCTCGAAATTTTACCCGAGGCGTTTGCCGTTGTAAAAAATGCCTGCCGCCGTTTGTGTGGAACCGACGTGATTGTGCGTGGTCATCCGTTGCGTTGGGAAATGGTTCCGTTCGACGTGCAGTTGATCGGCGGTTATGGATTGCACAGCGGACGCATCGCGGAAATGGCGACCGGCGAAGGAAAGACTTTGGTGGCGACGTTGCCGGTTTATTTGAACGCGCTCACCGGACGCGGAGTGCATGTCGTGACGGTGAATGATTATCTTGCGGCCCGCGACGGTGAATGGATGGGAGCGGTTTACAAATTTCTTGGGCTGACGGTGGGCTGCATTTTGCACGACCAGTCGCCGAATGAACGGCGCGCTCAATACAATTGCGACATCACTTACGGCACGAACGCGGAATTTGGTTTTGATTATTTGCGCGACAACGGCATGGCGACGCGCAAAGAGGAGCAAGTTCAACGCGGCCATTACTACGCCATCGTGGACGAAGTGGATTCCATTTTAATCGATGAAGCGCGCACGCCGCTCATCATCAGCGGGCCAGCGGTCGTCAGTTCCGACAACGCGATTTACGATCAATTCAAACCGCCGATTGAATCGATCGTTCATACGCAGGGCAAACTTTGTAATCGTTTCCTTTCCGAAGCGGAAACGCTGATCAAAAAATTGCGCCCGGAAGATGGATCCCAACCGAAAAGTCCAGACGTCCTTGAGCGTGAAATCGGCATGCTGCTTTACCGCGTGAAAGTCGGCAACCCGCGCTCGGCTGAATTAATGAAAGTTTTGGAGGAACCAGAAAATCTCCGGCTCATGAACAAGGCCGAGTTGCAACTCCACGCCGATCAATCCAAGAAAGAACTTTACGCGCAGAAAGAAGAACTGTTTTTCGCCATGGATGAAAAAAGCCATGACGCGGATCTCACCGAAAAAGGCCGGGCGTTTATGCGCCCGCAAGATCCCGACGCCTTCGTGTTGCCGGATTTGACGGTGAAATTTCAGGAAATTGACGCGGCAGAAGCCGATTTGCGCAAACGCATCGACTTGAAAGCTCAGGTTCAACAGGAGTTCGAGCAAAAGGCGCAACAGATTCATACCATCTCGCAGTTGCTCAAGGCTTACTGCCTCTATTTGAAAGACGTGCAATACGTCGTGCAGGAAAACAAAGTCATCATCGTCGATGAAAACACCGGGCGTTTGATGACGGGCCGCCGTTGGAGCGATGGATTGCACCAGGCGGTTGAAGCGAAGGAAGGCGTAGAAATTGAACGCGAAACGCAAACCCTCGCCACGATTACGATTCAAAATTATTTTCGCCTTTATTCGAAACTGGCAGGTATGACCGGCACGGCGGAAACCGAAGCATCTGAATTTTTCGACATTTACAAACTGGGCGTGCTGGTGATTCCGACGAATCGCCCGATTGGCCGCAAAGATGCCAACGATTCGGTTTACAAAACCAAGCGCGAAAAATTTGGCGCGGTGCTCAAGGAGATCACGACGATTCACAATCTGGGTCGGCCGATTCTAGTCGGCACCGTTTCCGTGGAAACGAGCGAACAGGTTTCGCGCATGTTGAAGAAAGCCGGGATTATTCACTCTGTTCTCAACGCAAAATATCACCAACAGGAAGCTGAAATTGTGGCGCGCGCTGGCCAACGCGGCGGTGTGACCATCGCCACGAACATGGCGGGTCGCGGGACGGATATTAAACTCGGCGCGGGCGTGGCGGACATTGGCGGACTGCACGTCATCGGCACCGAACGTCACGAATCGCGGCGTATTGACCGACAGTTGCGTGGACGTTGCGCGCGGCAGGGCGACCCCGGTTCATCGCACTTTTTCATTTCGCTCGAAGACGATTTGATGCGCCTGTTCGGTTCCGATCGCATTGGCAAGATGATGGAGAAAATGGGCTTTGAAGAAGGGCAGGAGCTTGAACATTTCATGCTCAACAAATCCATCGAGACGGCGCAGAAACGGGTCGAGCAACACAATTTCCAACAACGCAAACGCACGCTCGAATACGACGACGTGATGAACAAACAGCGCGAAGTCATTTACGGCTTTCGCAATGAAATCATTCGCGCCGACGATGTGCGCGACCGTCTCCTCGACATCATGGAAGAAGTCGTGATTGCCAAGGTGGAGGAATTCAGCGCGGCCAATACGGATGTCAACGAATGGAATATTCGCGGCCTCTCCGATTGGGTGAATCTCAATTTCCCGATTGGATTACCGGAAGAAGAGATTGTCAAAGCCGCGCAATCCGGTGATGAAGCGCCTGTGCCTGATTCCGTTTTCGACGGACTCAGCCCTGCCCAATTTTCTGTCTGCACATTTCTTATTGGCGGCGTGCGCAAGGCTTACGACCTCAAGGTCAGTTACGAACAACCGGATGCGCTCAAAGGCATTGAGCGTTACACCATTCTCAGCGCGATTGACAAGCTGTGGCAGGAACATCTCTACAGCATGGACAGCTTGCGCAACGCCATCGGCTTGCGCGCTTACGGTCAAAAAGATCCACTGGTCGAATACAAAGCGGAGGCGTTCAAGATTTTTGAGGAATTGATGGTCAACATCAAAACTGAGATCTGCCACAACATCTTCCGCAGCGCGTCGAGCCTGATGGCGTTTGAAAATTTTCTGCACAACATTCCCAAACGTACGATCCACCAATCCAGCAGCGCGTTCGGCGGGCAACCAGCGACGGGCAGCGATGCCGCAACGACGACCGCGTCATCCGGCACACCGAGCGACATGGTCAGCGAAGCGAATGAAGCAATTTCAAAAGCGAAGCCCCTTCGTTCCGGACCCAAAGTGGGTCGGAACGACGCGTGCCCCTGCGGCAGCGGCAAGAAATACAAACAATGCTGCGGGAAAAATGGGTGATTGGTTCCGTGATCTTGCAGAAGGTCATTGCCTCCGGGCCGATCAACCGCCGAAATTATCCCGGCTGTGTCCACCCGCACGCCGGACAATTCTTTGAACCGGCCGGAATGGGCTTGCCGCACGCGACGCAAAACGGTCCTTGCCCTTTTGGGCTTTCATCCGAATCCCAATCTTTTTCGTGCGTTGCTTCTGGATAAGCCCAATCCTGAATCGGGCGTGCGCCGAATAAAAACCAGATTGCAGCCGTCGTGAGGAGCATGACGTGCAAAAGCATCGGTCGCGAAATGTGCTCCATGGATGACATCGACGATGGAAGGTCAGCCACCGTGAAATAACCGGTCAACGCCATGACCGCTTTGTAGAGAAGAAAAACGCCGACCAGTCGGACCGCTAATGCAAAAATAGAAGAGGGTTTCATGTGATTGCGCCGACGCTAGTCCGGGGAATTTTAGTTGTCGAGGGCGAAGGACGACCGTGAGGTATGACACGCTGAACATTAAAAACTTCTTTTCTGGGTCGTGCATCCATTTTGCCTTTTGCATCGTTTAATGGGTGGAGCTTGCAGACATGAAGAGGTGCGCTACGATTTCAATTCAGTGGGCGAAGCCAGATGTCTGGGACGCGCCCATTGTAAAATCGGGTCGAGTCAAAACAGGTGAACGAAGAATCAGCGAAAATCGACACGGAACTCCTCGGGCAGATCGCCCAGGGAGATCGCGCCGCCTTTTCCAGGTGTTATGACCGTTATTCTGGAATTCTCTTTTCCATCATCGTCAAAGTGTTAAATGACCCCAAAGAAGCGGAAGACGTTTTGCAGGAAGTTTTTCTGCAAATCTGGGACAAGGCTGCGGTTTACAAGCGAGAACTGGGCGCGCCGTTCAGCTGGTTTGTCACGATGACTCGCCACAAGGCGATTGACCGTTTGCGATCTGCCCGACGCCGATATCGTTTGCTCGACGAAGTCACAGAGGAAACAGCCGTCTTGATGAAAGCCGCCTCAAATTTAAGTTCAGACGCCGAAAGCCGAGAAACTTCCGTGCTGGTCCGCTCGGCTGTCAAAACGCTACCCAACGACCAACGGCAAGCTATTGAGTTGGCATTTTTCGGCGGCATGACGCAGAACGAAATTTCTAAATCGCTGGGACAACCCATCGGCACGGTCAAAGCGCGCATTCGCCGGGGAATGCTGAAACTACGCGAAGCTTTGGAGGGAGAATTATGATCGACGAGCGCATGGAAGAACAATCCAGCCTCTACGTCCTCGGATTATTGTCCGGTGCGGAGTTGTCGGAATTTGAAACGCAACTGCGCGGCAATCCGGAGTTGCGCCGACTGGTCGAACAGTTTCGCGCCAGCACCGATTTGTTGGCGGGTTCAGTGTCACGGGTCGAACCGCCGTTGCAGTTGAAGCAAAAAATTCTCCAGCAAATCGACTCGCGCGAAAATGCTTCCTCTAAAATTGTTCCGCTGCCGGAAAAATCCTCGCACTCCATTGTCTGGTTGCCTTGGGCGTTGGCCGCTGGTTTAGCGGTCGTTTGCGGAATTTTGTTTTTAGACAAGACGAGGAATCAAACGGCGGCGGCCCAATTGAAAGATGAGCTGAACCAGTTACACATTCAAACCGGCCAGTTGCGCGCCAGGACTGACTCTTTGCAAAGCGAAGTAGCGACTCTGCAAAACAAAGATCGTCTGTCGCAAATGCGCATCGCGATGTTGAGTTCGCTGCTCGAAGAATCACCCAAAGCGGTCGCCGTTTCGGTTTGGGATAACGAACAGCAAAAAGGCGTTTTGGTGGTCGAAAATCTCGCGCCACTTCCGGCGGACAAAGATTATCAACTTTGGGTAATTGACTCAAAATATCCAAGTCCGGTGGACGCGGGGGTGTTCACTGTCGATCAAAAAGGCGCCGTGCGTTTTCAATTTAATCCCAAGTCTCGCGTTAATTTCGAAAAAATTGCGGTCACCCTCGAACGCAAAGGCGGCGTCTCCAAGCCCGAAGGCAAAATGGTGTTGTTAGGGAGTTAACTTTTCCTTTCCGCGGCTAATTCCTGACGCGTTGCCGCATCTTCTCCGATCAGGAAAACGGGGTTTACCTTCCTTGCCGAAACCTCGCCCAATCTTAGCTTCCTAAGCGGTTCCGAATAAATGGATCACTTAATAAAATGTTTGCATCCAAACTGAATTCCAAGACGTAAGAGATTGTGACAAGGGATATGATGAAAAAGGAAATCCAGTCTTTTCTGTTATTTG
>JBKJOZ010000365.1:0-3515 GCA_046595315.1 Limisphaerales bacterium | reverse complement strand
TCCCCGTTAAAATTCCCGAAGCATCGACGATGTAAAACCCCGTTTGAATGTCGCTCAGCAAAAGTTTGTTCAACCCAAGATTCGGAAACACGCCCCAGTTGCCGAGGAAGCTCGTAGCCGAGCCGAATGCGGGATACGTGTCATAAACGCCGATTCGCACCGGTTTGGTGCGGTCTGTGATATCAAAAATGTTGATCCCATTTTGATACCAACTCAGAAAAAGCAAATTGCTCACGATGACTGGATTGTGAGGGATGGCAGAAGGAAGTCCCATCGTCGCCGGAGAAATGATTGTTAGTAAAACCGGGCTGGCCGGATTCGAAATATCATAAAGCCGAACGTCGCCGCCCCCAGTTTCTCGACAGACAACCAGCGTATTGCCGTCCGGGGTAGGCCAACTGCTGTGAGAGCTACCACCCGTGTTCAGACTTCCCAAGAAAACGGCGGGCTGTGTGCCTATATTGCTGACATCCCAAATATGAGTGTATCCCGGCGCAGTTGGTCCGGTCCCAAAATCAGAAGTGTAAAGAATTGTGCTGGCTCCCTTCTTCACCGCTGTAATCTGATGCACTTTGGTAGCATTCGTGCATACGATGTCTCTTACCCAAAAGGGCGCGGCGGGATTGCTGACGTCAATGACTTTAACCGTATTTACGCCAGCGACATGCGCCGCTTCATAAAGGAAATTTCTTTCGAGGAAAACTGTATGAACTCGGTCGTGACCACCGCCAGAACTAGCAATTTTTGACAAACGCAGCGGAGCAGCGGAATTCGTTAAGGAAACAATGTGCACGCCACCACCGCTCCAACTTCCAATGTAAGCAATTTTATCTCGTACCACACCAAGCTCAAATTGGTTGTGCGACGAGTTGGTTGTATCTGTGTAAATAGATTTTAAAGCCGGAGCTGAATTGGATGAAATATCGTAAATGCCGACACCATAAGGAGCTGCTGCACCCCCAGAAGTTAAGCCTCCCGACATATAATTTAACCAAATCCCCAGGCACGCAATGTCCCCTTCGCCCCAGACATCACCGAACGAGATGTTACTGTTAAGCGGTTCATGTTGAGCGACAAAATTAACGTTAATGTTTTGAGCTTGTGACGACAGTGCACAAAAAATCAGGGAGAAAAACAGTGCCCGAGTGAGAGTGAGAATCCGGTGCATATTTGAATTGTTATCGTGACACTTTCGTCGGAATTGAACAAATGAATTTCTGTTCACCTCGGTCATTTTTTCGTAAAAACCACGATGTGTTGGCGGGGCAAAACTTCCATGGTTTCTTTCCATTTTAAGGGATGCAGCGCCATTTCTTTGCGAAGCTGCGCCACGGTCATTTTGTGCACTGGCTTAATCGGCACTTTCGGGTCTTCGCCGCGATATTCCACGAATACAATTCTACCGCCGGGTTTCAGCGCGGCGCACATCGCTTGCGCCATCTCAAACGGAAAATCGAACTCGTGATAAACATCCACCAGTAAAATCGTGTCCACGGAGGACGCTGGAAGTTTTGTGTCGGTGACGGTTCCTAAAATGGGTTTGATGTTGTGGACGCCAGCTTGCACCGCTTTGTTCGTCAAAATATCGAGCATCTCCTGCTGAATTTCGACGGCGTAAACGATTCCTTTTTCACCCACTTTTTTGGAAAGTTTGCGCGAAATGTAACCGGTGCCAGCGCCGATATCCGCGACGCTTTCCCCTGATTTCAACTTCAACGAGGCGACCATCAACTCCGAATTTTCTTCAGCTTCCCGCTCGGGCCGTTCCAGCCAATCGGCACCCTGATGTCCCATGACGTGCGCGATTTCGCGTCCCATGAAAAATTTCCCGATGCCATCGCGATCATGCTCGGCGCGAGTTTCGTAAACAAATGGAACTGCGTTAGTAGATTTTTCTACGGCAAAGGACGCGGTGCCGAGCAATGCGAAAAGGAAAACGATTGATGACACGCGAAAGAATTTTGGCATGAGCAAATCCTAAGTGGAAATCGTTTTGACTTCAACGGCGGCAACAGCGATTTTTACGCACTGCGACGGAAGGATGGCTGAGTGGTTTAAAGCTGCAGTTTACTAAACTGCCGTAGCGCTTGCGTTACCGGGGGTTCGAATCCCTCTCCTTCCGCCACTTTTTAATCCAAGGCAGCCAAGACTTCGGCAACATGTTCTTCGGGTTTCACCTTCGGCCAGATTTTTTTAATTTTCCCATCTGCGCCGATCAAAAAAGTGACGCGATGTGTGCCCATGTATTTGCGGCCCATGAAAACCTTTTCGCCCCAGACGCCATAAGCCTCGACTATTTTTTTGTCGTCATCGGCCAACAACGTGAAGGGCAATTTGAATTTCTCGACGAATTTATCGTGAGATTTTGCCGCGTCGGTGCTGACGCCCAAAACCACTGCGCCGCGCTTTTTGAATTCCGCAAAGTGGTCGCGAAAACTGCACGCCTCCTTGGTGCAACCGGGCGTGTCGTCTTTCGGATAAAAATATAAAATCACGTTTTGACCTTTAAAATCGGCGAGAGAAATTTTTCCTCCGCCGCTGGTTGCAGCAGTGAAGGTCGGCGCTTGGTCGCCTTCTTTGAGGGTGAGTTGAGGTTCGCTTGGCATAATAAAATTAAGAACGTGAAAAAACATTATTGATCTTTTGTGGCTGCGCTATTGGGGCTGGCGTTTAATTGCCGGACGCAGTCGAAAAAATAAATCACACCGGAAAGTGCCGTAAAGATTGCCGCGCTCCAAATCCAAAAAGGCAAAATGCGTTCGCTCCATTTAAATAAAATCCAGAGGACGGTTCCCATCTGGCAAACGGTCGCGAGCTTTCCGAGGAGTCGTGGGTAAATGGAAAATTTGCCGGCGATATGATGAATGATGACTGCGCCGATGGACAAAAAAAGGTCGCGGCTGATGAGAATGACGGTGAGCCAAAGCGGGATGCGCGCAAAATGATTTCCCGAATCGAAACTGAGCAGGACGATAGCGGAAACCAAAAGTAATTTGTCGGCCACTGGGTCGAGAATCGCGCCGAGCTTACTTTTTTGATTGTAGCGTCGAGCGATGTAGCCATCGAGTCCATCAGAGAGCGCGGCGAAAGCGAAGGCCAGCAAACCCAAAAGCCGGTTCCATTCGTTTCCGCTGCGAACGTAGTAGAGCAGTTGCACGACGAAAAATGGGACCAGCAAAATCCGGAAAATAGTAATTTTGTTAGCGGTGGTCATTGGCTGAAAGACTTTTGCTGCGACCTTTTTGCGCGTCAATCTTTCTGAACTTCAAAATACACTTTTGTAAATCAGCCCGAGCGCGCCGCTGCTGAAAATCACGATGACAATATTCCATTTCCATTTTGAAATACCAATGAAGGCAATGGCCGCGACCGCGAGGATAAACCAATCAAGGCCGCCGGTTTTCGGGAAGAGAACGTGCTGCGCAAACCAAACGGCCAGATTTAAAATTACACCTACCACGGCGGCGGTGACGGCGGAAAGCGCGGTGGTTAACTTTACGTTGCCGCGAAGTTGT
>JBKJOZ010000104.1:0-3761 GCA_046595315.1 Limisphaerales bacterium | reverse complement strand
TTCTTATCGGCCAGCACAGGAGCGGGGCTGTCCATCGTCATTTTATCCACGTTCGGCGCGAATTCGTGGTCGCAATTCAGCATGTCATCCCAGGTGACTTCCTGCGCGGTGTGCGCGGCCATGCGTCCCATCGAAGTGGCGATACTTGCCTCGACGCCGCGTTTGACTTCGTTGTGCGGCTTGTCGTCGCGGATGGCGGCGATCAATGCGTTCCATTCATTTTGGTACGGATTGGATTCGTCGGTGCTTTCCCAAATCAAATTTGCTTTGGTCGGATTTTGTCCTTTGTAAGTGCTCGAAGGCGTTCCGCAATCTCCGTTCTTCGCGAGGATTGCCATGCCTTTGCTTCCATGCGCGTAACTGGAATAAATCGAGTTTGCTCCGATCATATTTCGCCCGTCCATGAGTAACTTTGCGCCGTCGGCGAAAGTGTATTCCACGGAATAACTGTCGAAGTTTTGATCGACATAATCGTAGCGATAATGACGTCCGCCCAATGCTTGCGCCTTGACCGGCCAGGCATTTTTCATCCAGCAACAATGGTCAATGTGATGGATATAAAAATCGCTGTAGGAGCCGCCACTGGCCCAGAGAAAGCTGTGGAAGCGGCTGATCTGCCAGAGTAATTCGCTCCCATTTCCCGGCCACTTTTCCGAGAATTGCGACGCCAATGGTCCCGGTGCCATGCGATAGCCGCGCATCAGATTGATATCGCCGATTTCGCCATCTTGAATTCTGGCGTAAAGTTCCTGCAGCGCTTTGCTGTGGCGAGACATCAGGCCAACGCCAACTTTGAGATTTTTCGCCACCGATTCTTCGCCGAGTTTTAACATTCTTTTTGAAGTTGGACCGTCCGCAGTCAACGGCTTCTCCATGAAAACGTTCAGCTTTTTTTCAATTGCGTAAGTGAAATGTACCCAACGAAAAGCGAGCGGCGTTGTGAAAATCACGACATCACCGGGCTTCAAGCAATCCATCGCGTGTTTGTAACCATCAAAGCCGATGAACTTACGATCTTCCGGCACATCTACCGTCTCGGGATGATCTTTTTTGAGCGCGTCGTAACTGGTCTTGAGTCGAGCGTCGAAAACATCCGCCATTGCGACGAGTTTGAGTGGGCCGTTTCCTACTCTGAGAGCGTTGTCTGCCGCACCAGTGCCGCGACCTCCGCAACCAATGAGCGCGACCTGGATCGTATTATTTTCCGCCGCGTGAACGTGGGGAAGAGCGACGCCCGCGAGCGCACCGACCGCCGCGAGCTTACTGGTGTTGATGAGAAATTCTCGTCGTGAAGTGAGAGCGTTAATGGGTTGGTTCATAAGAGTATATTCCAGACGTTTCGGATTTGATGTCAATTCAAGAAAACTGAAATGAGATAGTTGCTGACAACTTCGCACAAAAATTCTACTCACTGAGCAACATCTGGGAAAACTAAAGGATTACTTGTGAGCGAAACAGTTCGTTACCTTCAATCGGAGTCCGCCGAAAATGGCGTGGAAATCGGCGTGCTCGTTAAATATTTACTCATCGACGCGATTCGCGCTGGTGCCAGCGACATCCACATCGAACCGTGGGAAAGCACCCTGGTGGTGCGCATCCGGCTCAACGGCGTGCTCACCGAACTTGTGCATCTGCCCTTGGAATTGATGGATAAAATTTCCGGCCGCTTCAAAGTTTTGGCGAATCTCATCACCTACCAAACGGGTTTGCCGCAGGAAGGCCACGCGCCCGCTGATCCTGAGTTGGGCGGAGTTGAGCAACGTATTTCCATTTTTCCAACGACACGCGGCGAGAAAATCGTCGTGCGTATTTTTGATCCGAGCAATCGCAGCTTCGATATGGCAGCGTTGGGATTTGATGAAGACACGCTCGTTAATTTTATCAAACTGCTCAACAAACCGAGTGGTTTAATTTTGCTCACCGGTCCGACCGGTTCCGGAAAAACCACGGCGATTTATTCCGCGCTTTATCATTTAGTGCAACGATCCGGCCCAGCTATCAGCATCGCGACCGTGGAAGATCCGGTGGAATTTAGTTTGCCGATGATCGCCCAAGCGCAGGTGAATCTCGCGCAGGATTTTACTTATCCAAAAGCATTGCGCTCGCTCATGCGGCAAGACCCGCAAGTCATCATGGTCGGTGAAATTCGCGATCCTGAAACCGCCGCCATCGCCGTGCAAGCGGGACTGACCGGGCATTTGGTCATCAGCACCATTCACAGTGGCAGCACCGCCGGAATTTTCGCGCGCATGATCAACATGGAGATCGAACCCTTTCTACTTTCATCGAGCATCATCGGTGTGCTCGGCGTGCGTTTGATTCGGAATAATTGCACCTATTGCACGCAACCTTATGAACCAGAGGCGAGTTTGTTGGAACTTGTGCCGGCAGAAATCCGCGAGACCGCACAATTCCGCAAAGGTGCCGGTTGCGATCAATGTTTGAACACCGGTTTTTCCGGACGTACTTCCGTGACGGAATTACTCACCGTGGATCAAATTTTTCGCGACGCTGTTCTGCAAAAACTTCCCACCAAAGCGTTGCAACAAGTCGGAATCAACCAAGGAATGCGCACCATGTGGCAGAACGGTTTGCGTCGCGTCGCCGCCGGGCAAACGCCCTTGGAAGAAATCCTGCGCGTCATCGCTGTGGATGAATTATAACCGTGGGATTTGAGAGAACTTCGGCAATCGCCGTTTGACACGACTTGGCTTCAACTCTATAAACCCCGCTCGGTTAACAATTAATTCAAAGGTTTTAAATATGGCTATTAAAGTTGGTTCCAAAGCACCTGATTTCACACTCAAATCAAAAACCGCCACCGGTCTGGTGGATGTGAAGTTGAGCAATAATTTCGGCAAAAAAAACACCGTGCTCCTCTTTTTTCCGGCGGCGTTTACTGGCGTTTGCACCCAGGAAATGTGCTCGATTAGTGGCGGATTAAATTCCTACAGCGACTTGAACGCGGATGTTGTTGCGATCAGCATCGATACCCCTTTCGCTCAAGAAGCGTGGGCGCAAAAAGAAAAAATCACCATCTCGCTGGCCAGTGATTTGAACAAAACTGTGATCAAAGATTACGACGTGGTGTTTCCGATGCTCGCCGGAGTGGGCGACACGGCGGCGCGCGCGGCGTTCGTCATCGATAAAAATGGCGTCGTGCAATACAGCGAACAAACACCGACCCCAAAAGATTTGCCCAACTTTGACGCGGTCAAAGAAACCTTGGCGAAGTTGAAATAATTTTTCGACAATCCAAATCGGGCGGAGGGAAACTTCCGCCCGTTTTTCTTTGCGCGTTTTGCTAACCGCGCGCTCGCACCTTGACACCAAATCGGGCAAACCGCATTTTCACTTCTCCGTTGGTTTTCCGGCGGCAACCAAATCGTTATGAGCACACACAATTTATTTAACTCACTCCAAAAATTTGATCTCGGGAACGGACAAAAAGGTTCGTTCTATTCTTTGCCTGCGCTCGAAGCGGCCGGCGTTGGCGCGATTTCAAAATTGCCCATTTCTATTAGGCTCGTGCTGGAATCGGTGCTGCGCAATTGCGACGGCAAAAAAGTGACCGAACAAAATATCAAAGCTCTGGCGACTTGGGATCCGATGGCGCGGCGCACTGAGGAAATTCCGTTCGTGGTGGCGCGGATTGTTTTGCAGGATTTCACGGGAGTTCCACTTCTCGTCGATTTGGCCGCGATGCGTTCCGCTGTCGCGTTGATGAAAAAAAATCCGAAAATGATCGAGCCACTCGTGCC
>JBKJOZ010000137.1:0-8058 GCA_046595315.1 Limisphaerales bacterium | reverse complement strand
CGGCATTTCGTTATTCATCGCCCAGTTCGTCAAATCCACATTGTGAATCGCTTGTTCAACAATGTGATCGCCCGATAACCAGGTGAAATGCATCCAGTTGCGCAGTTGCGCTTCCATCGGACCCCACGCTGGATTGACTTCTTTGAAGCGCGGCCCAGCCGTGAGGTAAGTTCCTTGAATTGTTCGGATGTCGCCAATCTCCCCACCTAAAATCTTCTGATAAACGGCACGTTGCGCGAGGTTTGATCGCCAGCAAAAGCCGGAACCAATTCCGAGTTTTTTCCGTTTTGCTTCTGCCACTGTTGCCAGAAATGAGCGATAACCAAACGCGTCTGTGCAGACCGGTTTTTCGCAGAAAACGTGTTTATTTTTTTCAATCGCATACTTGATATGAATCGAGCGGAAGCCCGGCGGCGTCGCCAGAAAAACCACATCCACATCGCTGTCGATCACTTTTTTGTAAGCGTCGAATCCGACAAAACAATTTTCTTTGGTGACTTTGATGCGGTCGGAAAATTCTGTGCCCCGCAACGCTTTCAAATGCGTGTCCAATTCATCTTGAAACGCATCGCCCATTGCGACGAGCACGACATTTTTGTCCGCCGTCATCGCCTCGCGCACGTTGCCCGAGCCGCGTCCGCCGCAACCGATCAAACCGATTCGGATCGTTTTGGAATCGTCCGCAAAGCTGGGTTGCGGAAAAATTAAGTTCGTTGCCAGCGCGCTGCCAATGGCCGCCGCGCTGGAAGTTTTGATAAATTCGCGTCGTGAAGTTTGATGATCTGATGGATTCATAAGTAATTGATTGAGGCGAAAGTTTATTCGCCGTGTTTAACAAGCGTCAAGGAAAGAGGACTGTTAGAGACGCCAGAATATTCAGTGGTTTTGAAATGTTTTGGTTTCATGGTCTAGACCAATACGATTAATCAAAGCGGCTCAATTAGAAGTTAAGCACGAAGGAATTTTAGGCCTTGTCTCGCATCATTTTTCATCTCGATATGGACGCGTTTTACGCAGCGGTCGAACAACGCGATCATCCGGAGTTGCGCGGCCAACCGGTCATCGTCGGCAGCCCGCCCACGCAGCGCGGCGTGGTCTGCGCGTCCAGTTATGAAGCGCGCAAATTCGGCGTGCGATCCGCCATGCCGAGCGTCACGGCGGGACGACTTTGTCCAACTGGAATATTCGTTCCGCCGCGCATGTCGCATTACCGCGAAGAATCCAAACGCATCATGGAAATTTTGGCGCGAACCGGCGCGCAGATCGAACCGATGTCAATTGATGAGGCCTATCTGGATTTTTCCTCAGTCATCAAAGGAACTAACGGCCTGATTCCGCCGTCAATCCAGTGGGCTCGCGAGCTGAAGCAAAAGATTTTTCACGAACGGCGATTGACCGCCACCATCGGGATCGCGTCGAACAAACTGCTGGCAAAATTGGCGAGCGATTTTCAAAAGCCGGACGGACTAACGCTGGTTCCGGATCTCGACAAAGTTTTATTTTTGCGACCGATGTCCGTTCGCGCGATTCATGGCGTTGGAAAAGTGACGGAGCAGATTTTGAATGAAGCGGGCCTGAAAACAATTGGCGATTTGCAGGATTTTTCCGGCGATTTGCGGCCGCTGGTGGGTTCCTTCGGTCCGACGTTAAAAAAATTTGCGTTGGGCGAAGATGATCGAATTTTAGAAATCGACTCCGAAGCCAAAAGTATTAGCAGCGAGGAAACATTTGATCGCGACACCTCGGATAAACGGGTGTTGCGCGATTGCTTGCGGTCGCAGGCGCAGGAAATTTCCAATGAACTCAAAGAAAAGAAAATCGGCGCGCATACGGTTCAGGTGAAAATCCGTTACAGCGATTTTACAACGTTGACGCGGCAAATTTCAGTGGAAGAACCTCTGATTGAGAGTGAAGAAATTTTTCGACTCGGCTGCTTTCTCCTGGCGCGTGAAAAATTGGCTAATCGTCCGGTGCGTTTGCTGGGGGTGGGTGTCAGCGGATTGGGTGAACCCATTGGAAAACAGCTTCAGTTAAGGTTTTCTTAAAAAAGCGGGGTGGAACAAAAACCTGATTTGTTCCACCCCCACCTCCTCAGCGCTCGAAATGAGCAAGTGACAATCTCCTCCTCAAAATAAAAAACGCAAATGGGTTTGTTTAGAATTTTTCGCACCAAAACAAACGCCCGCAGCTCGAAAACTGCGGGCATTTTTGATTACCCGATCTGCTTAATTATTTTTAGCGGCCTTGGGGTTTTTGCATTTGGGTTTATGCAATTGGATGTTTCCGCCGCCTTTACCTGGTCCGCCTAAATCGCCACTGGCTGTGTAGCCGCTGGAAACCTGAATTCGTAAGGTGTCGTCGCGGCCCGGTTCCCCGTTGTCACAAACCTCCAAGACGATCGTCACGGATTGTCCCCCCGCAGTGCCGGTGTAGGTAGCGCGGCGGCAATTTTCGCTGATCACTTCGTAGGCGGTGATCTTGGTGCCTTTGACGTGCAATCTGGTGTCATGATCGATGTAATTCATGCGTCCCCAGAGTTTTCCATTCAGATAACCGCCGTGCGCGCCGAACGTTCCTTTTTTGCCGGAGGGTGTTCCCAAAATAAAGCCACCGCCGGTGAAGCGATCATCGCACAACGTGGGCGGTTCTTCAGTGTCATCCGGGCAAGGCACTTCGATAATCACGTCCTGCACGGTTTCTAAGGCACCAACCGTATCGAACAACACCGCGCCGGTCTGACCGGGCAACGGAACGAATCCTTCGCCATTAGCCGTGGCATCGACGATCATCGAAACGGCCGCTGAGCTTAAATTGTTGGTAATTCCATCGGTGAAAAAATAGATGGCTTGTTGCACATCATCTTTCCCGCCTTGTTTGTGGTTGAGCAGGTAATTGATCAAATCCCAATTTTCGTTTTGCAACGCGGGCGGGAGATTGGAAGACAATGTGTTATAAACGTTGCCCTGATAAACGGTTTGGCTTTGCAACGTGCCGCTGAAAAATTGCACGCACCATCCGGCGTAAGTCGTGTTGCCAATATCGAAACCAGATCCAATCCCCTGCGGTGTAATCGCAGCATAACTCAGGGCGGCTCCATTAGCCGTGAATGAGACCAGACCGGTTGGCAGGTTAAAATTACACTCGTGACCTTGAGCCGTGCTGGCCAATAAACTGAACCCTAGACAACAACTGGCCGCCAGGGCCGACCAACGTGATTTGAACGCGCGCATAGTTTTTTCCTTCTTTCGTTTTTGGTTAATGTTCCCGCTTATTCCCAAGTGGGAGTAAGTTGATTGGAGCTAATCGTGGAGGGGACTTGCCTGCAATCAGGGACGATGGGATTTTCTCCTCAGGGAAATCCATCAATTCAGAAACGGGGAAATTCACGCAGCACCCTGCCCCATTGAGCGGGTGAATCACTGCCGCGAATTTAAAATGGAAGTCGAAGTTTGATTTAGAAGCCTGTTTAAAAAAATTAACTCCCGAGGTTTGCGCCTCGGGAGTTGTTAGGAGTTTTTACGCTTAAAACTAATTTGCGTGGGCTCTCGTTCTAATTGCACTTGGGCTTATGCAACTGGATGTTCCCGCCGTTGCTCAAATTTCCGCCAGCCGTGTAGCCGTTGGAAACTTGGATTCGGAAAAGATCGTTGCGACCCGGTTCTCCATTGTCGCAGATGTCCACCACGATCGTAGCGGCTTGTCCGTTGGCGGTTCCCGTGTAAGTAGTGCGGCGGCAGTTTTCATCAAGCACTACGTAAGCGGTCACTTGCGTCCCTTGGACATGCAACCCGGTATTGTGATCGACGTAGTTCAGCCCTCCCCAGAATTCTCCGTTATGAATTCCGCCGTGGGCGCCGAATGTTCCTTTCCCGCCGGAGGGCGTCAGCGAAATGATTCCCCCGCCGGTGAAGCGATCCTCGCAGTCGGGCGGCACTTCATGACTTTTGGCCGTATTGGCCACCAGCAAACTGAATCCCAGACAGCAACCGGCGGTCAAGGTCGACAAACGTGATTTTAGTGAGTGCATAGTTTTTCTTCTCTTTTTTGGTTTATGTTTCCCCGCTGGTTTTTACAACGGGCGTTAGCGGGTGAACCTAAACGCAGAGGGGATACGGGCAATGAGGGAGCAATGGCAATTCCACCTCAGGGATCCTTGAAAATCAAAACGGGCGAACTAGCCACACGGCCGCGTGTCAGACTTCAACGATCTGTTTGTATTCCGGCACGACAATTTTCGCGCCTGGTTTGAGGCGATGCAATGTTTCGGCGAAAGCGAGCGCCTGCGATTCTTCGCCGTGAATCACGAAAATATTTTTAATATTTCCGCCAATTTTTTTAACGTATTCCTCCAGTTCGCTTTTGTCAGCGTGTCCGGAAAAAGAGTCGAGTGATGCGATCCGCGCGTGGACAGAAACAGGTTCTCCGAAAATATTGACGATTGGTTTGCCCGATTTTATCTGCGCGCCCAAGGTGTGTTCCGCGCAAAAACCGATGAACAAAATTAAATTATTCGGATCACCGATATTATTTTTCAGATGATGACGAATGCGTCCGGCTTCCGCCATGCCGGAAGCGCTGATGATGATCGCTGGGTCTTTCAATTCATTGAGTTTCATCGAGTGCGCGACTTCGCGGATGTAAGTCAGATTCTCCATCCCGAACGGATTCGTTTTTTCCCGCAGAAATTTGTAAATCGTTTCGTTAAAACATTCCGGGTGCAAACGATAAACCTCGGTCGCGTTCACGCTCAGCGGACTATCCACAAAGATCGGTAACGGCGGAATTTTCTCGGCCTTGATCAAACGATGCAGGGTATAAACAATCGCCTGCGTGCGCCCGACGGAAAACGCCGGGATGATGACTTTGCCTTTGCGCTCAATCGTCTCGTGCACGAGCTTTGCGACTTCTTCGTCCGCGCTGTGTGAGTCCACATGTTCGCGTGCGCCGTAAGTGCTTTCCACTTGCAGGAAATCCACACCGTCCGCCGATTGCGGGTCACGTAGAATTTCGTCGTTGCCGCGCCCGACATCGCCGCTAAACAGGTAGCGAAATTTCCGGTCCCCTTCCACCATGTCGAAAACGACCTGCGCGGAACCAAGAATATGACCCGCGTCGATGAACGTCACCGTCACGCCATTGACCACTTGAATCGGTCTGTCGTAACCGACCGTCACGAATTGGCGAATCGCCTTCTCGGCATCAGTGGCCGTGTAAAGCGGTTCAACCGGCGGGAGATTTTTTTTGGCGCGTTGGCGTGAAATATATTGAGCATCTGATTGCTGAATATTGGCGGAATCCTCGAGCATGATGCTGGCAAGGTCGCGCGTGGCGAACGTGCAGAAAATATTTCCATCAAAACCCTGGCGGCAAAGGTTCGGCAAATTGCCGCAATGATCAATGTGCGCGTGGCTCAAGACCACGGCGTCAATCGTCTTCGGGTCAAAAGGAAAATGGCGATTGCGATCAATCGATTCATCGCGACGACCTTGAAACAAACCGCATTCCAGCAAAAGTTTTTTGCCGTTGATTTCGAAAAGGTACATCGAGCCGGTCGTCGTGCGGGTGGCGCCGAGGAAATGAATTCGCATGTTCAAAATATGCGCCCGAGAAAATTTGCGGCAAGTTTTCTATGCGCCGGTTTCCCACCAGATTTTTTCCACACGCCTGGCCAGAGTATGCTTTAGTTGAAACATGAAATCGCAACCGGTCCTACTCAAAGGAAAAATTTGCCTCGCCGATTTTGATCCGCACTACCACGGCGGATTGGACAAGGATAAAACCAAATTGAAAACCGCCGCCTTTGCTCAGCGCATTGGTGAATTGCAAAACCTGCTCTACGCAAATTCGCGCCACGCGGTGTTGCTGTTGTTTCAGGGGATGGACGCCAGTGGCAAGGACGGCGCGGTGAAACATATTTTGCAGGAAATAAATCCGGCGGGAGTAGAGACGGCCAATTTCAAAATCCCGTCGAGCGAGGAGCGCGCGCATGATTTTTTGTGGCGCATTCACAAAGCGGTGCCGCGTTACGGAAATATCGGCGTGTTCAACCGGTCGCATTACGAAGCCGTTTTGGCCGAGCGCGTCTTAAAAATTGTTCCTCGCCAGATTTGGTCACGCCGCTACGAACAGATCGTGGATTTCGAACGTATGCTGACGGAGAATAATGTGGTTGTGTTAAAATTTTTCCTGCATCTCAGCAAGGAGGAACAGGCTGATCGATTTCGCGAGCGGCTGGAAAATCCGCAGAAGCGTTGGAAATTTTCCTCCGGCGATCTCGAGACGCGTCAGCATTGGAACGATTACGCGGAGGCCTACCAAGACATGCTCAACAAGACGAGCCACACCGCCGCCCGCTGGCACCTCATTCCCGCTGACCGGAATTGGTATCGGGATTACGTCATCGCCCAAACGGTGGCTCGCGCGCTGGAAAATCTAAAAATGAAATGGCCGCAACCGCAGGAAGATTTGTCTGACATCAAGATAGTTTAATGGCGGCGGAAACTGTCCGGCGCGCAAATCTTCATTTTAAATTTAAAATTCGGTCCAGTTGCGCCGCGTGAACTTCGATCGTCGTATTAGTCCAAATCACAAAATTGGATTGCGCGATTTTCTTTTCGATCGGCCATTGCGAGGCGAGGCGTTGGTTGATTTGTTCGTCGCTCCAACCGCGTTCACGCAAGCGTTGGCGTTGCTGGTCAGAAGAACAAGCGATGCAGATCACCGCGTCAAACTCGGTTTCAGCCTTCGTTTCAAAAAGAAGTGGGATGATGACGGCGCCGCACGCCCGGCCTTTGGCACGCCACTTTGTGACCTCGTTTTCCCATGATTCGCGAATGCGCGGATGTAAAATATTTTCCAGTTGCTGCAACGAAGCGGGGTCAGAAAAAACTTTGCGGGCCAATTCATCGCGGCGCAATTGGCCGTCTGCGGAAATGATTTCTGGGCCGAATAAATTTTTAATTTCAGCCAGCGCGGGTTGTCCCGGCTCAACGAGTTGGCGCGCCAAAATGTCGGTGTCGACGACGGCGACGCCGCGTTCGACCAACAACCGCGCGGCGGTGGATTTCCCCATGCCGATGCCGCCGGTTATGCCATAGAGTTTCATTTTGAATGGCTGTTATTTTCGGAGCGACGTCCGCTCCGCCTCCGCTAAAATTAAAAGTGAGGGATTTCGCGTCCCTCCCCTTCGTGCACTTATGGAAGCCGCACGGCTCGGTAGAAGCGCGGGTTGAAACTCGATGTGGCGGTGTCGGTGAAAATATAGGTTCCGTCGCTGCCCGCCGTGTTCGTGCTGATCGACGTCCAACTCGTCAGGTTCGACGACACTTCGATGCGATGCTGCGCGCCGGCTTCACTGTTGAGCGTCATTTGGAAATTTCCATTGAACAACACCCGCAGCGATCCAAGAACCGTTCCCGGAGGATTGATTGGAACAACCGTCGTCAGGGCGAGACTCCAACCGCCTGAAACATTTCCTAAATCTCCAGCCGCATCGTCACTGATATAAAGCGACCAATCGCCATTTGGATTTCCGCCGTTGAACGCAGACAAAGACGGGGCATAAGGCCCAACTGGTGCCGGAGCGGAAAGGAGATCGCCGATTTCAAAATCACTTGGACGGAACGTGCCGGAAAACAGTTGATTTGAGTTGGAGAGCAACGCGCCGGCGTCGTTGAAAACAAGGTTCAATCCGGAAATGCTGTGCGAACCGCCGACATCCGACATGAGCAAAACTTTGTGCCCATCCGGACTGACGAGCAAGATGTCCAAATCATCCGGGAAGCTGTGAGTGATACCGTTCAAAGTGGCCACCACTTTGTCCACCAAGCCCGTCACGCCAGCGACCGTGATGGTGGAAGGATACGGTGTGGCTGGCCCACTGTTCGGAATGGAGATGGTGGCGCTGTTGGTGAAGGCACCCAATTTCGGCAATTCAAAGGTGAAGTTAACCACGCCTAAATTGTTCGCGCCGTCCTGGAGTTGTAATTGGGCCGTGACGACTCCGCCCATGACACCGTTTGCAGTGAAAGTGAAATTGCGTCCAACCACCGCGCCACT
>JBKJOZ010000083.1:0-11829 GCA_046595315.1 Limisphaerales bacterium | reverse complement strand
TCTTTGTTCACTGACTGGATTCTTGTAACGCTATTTATTTTTTTATTTTCATTCATAATTTTGTATGCCCGTTTTGATTGAGCAGTGTGAAATGGGCAAAGCTCCGCCCTGCTTAGATTTTTTTGGAAAATATTTCCGCCTCTTGGCCGTGAGTTATTGCCGTTTGAAATTTGTAAACGAGCCAACACTTTTCATTTCGATTGCTCCAACGGCATCATTGCATCTCGCGATATTGAAGCGCACAAGTCGCCCCAATTTTATGTATGGAAGAATTCTGCGCCGTTGAAGATTCGTTACCGAACGAACACTAATTCCAAAGTGCGCTGCTATCCCTGATTTGCCGCACCAACCTGATTCACCGTTGCTCATTGTGTTGAGCCTTTCTGGTTATTCCGCGTTCCAAACACCTACTCAGTGTTCGGTATATTCACATCTTAGAAAGGACTTGGTGGCGGGTCAAGTTTTAAACATTCATAAGTGACTGTAAATAAGCCGTTTAAGTCTAACGTTTAAGATGCTAATGAGCCTTAAAATGATGTCAGGATGCCCCGCGTGACGTTTGCGTGACTACAAACGCGCCTTTTCATGCTCTTTCGTGCCTATCGTTGCCGATGACCAACTTTTATTAAAAAATGACTACGAGGAACTTACGTGAAATGAAGGACTTAGAGAAAATCGCAGTACCGTTTTACAAAACCGTTGCTCTACCACTGAGCTAAACTGGCGTTCCTGACGAGCATGGAAAACAACTCGAATCAAACGGACTAACTGCGCAGATACTTTATTCGCCGAAGCTTTCGTGGCAAGTCGATTCGCGAAATTCGAAAACAATTTTGCTCTCCAGAAAATTTTCCCTCCATCATTTCGCGGGTAATTTAGGATCCGCGACAAATGCCTTTGATCGCCTTTGCGCTTCCGCAATTTCCGCCGGCGTCATTGTTTCCGCCAACGTATCTCGAGGATTGTTTCCGTGATAGCGACCGTTCCGATCCGCAATATCATACCATTTGTAAGCCTCAATTTTATCCGGAGCGACCCCATCCCCTGCGGCGTAACGTTTCGCCAGACTCGCCTGCGCGTCGGGAGAACCTTGGTCCGCCGCCATGCGAAACCACTTCACTGCTTCAGGGGGATTTACCTCCACGCCATAACCTTTGGCATAAGAAACGGCCATCCCATATTGCGATCCGATATCGCCCTGCACTGCCGCCCTTGTAGCCCATTCAATTCCCTCCGCCATGTTACCTTCTTGAAACGCCTTTTTCCCCAACTCCGCTTGGGCCGCCACATCGCCTCCTTCCGCTTTAACTTTCAAATCTACGTCCGACAAAAGTTTTTGGCCCGTAATCGTTTGCAGCCGCGCGCGAAATGAATCGAGGCTCTGAGTGGAATGAGTCGAGGTGGCGACTGGAATTTTTTCAACAACTTCTGCAACGGATTGTGTCGCGACCACTGCGACTGACGACGTCTCTTCCCGCAATACTGCTCGGCGATTTCGTTTTCGTTCGAGAAAAGATTCGCTCTGATTCGTGTTCGATTCCGGCAAAACTTTTTTCTCCGCGCCGCAACCGACGCACAACCAGAGTAAAAACAGGAGTGAACAAAATATTTTATCCATGAAGAAAATTCCCAGTGCCATGGATTCTTTATGAAAGCTGTCCGGCACAACCGCAACTGAATCTTTCAATGCAACATCGGCATCGGATTGGGTTGGCGAATCAATTCCGCGTCCAGATCCAAATAAAAATCCAGCCTGCGATCCGCTTCCGCTTCGTCAATTTCCCGCGCCATCAAAAGATAAGTCGCGTAATGATTTCCTTCGGACTCAACCAGACTTCCATAAAACTTTGCCAGCTCCGCATCAATCGTCGGCAGCGCGTTCGCCAAAATCTGAAACTTCTCGCAACTCCGTCCTTCGATCAGCGCGAAGACCACTAGATGATCAATCGCTTGCACACGTTGTCCCTTGCGAATCGAGCGCATCATAGCCGTGATCCACGGACTCGGATGCGGCTGGCCGAACGGAATCCCGCGCCGCTTCAACAACTCGAGCACGAGCTGAAAATGCTGTAATTCCTCGATCGCAATCGCGTTGAGTTCTTCGACGCGATGGTAAAGGTCGCGATATTTTTCAAGATTCAGCGCGCTCGTGGCGGCTTTGCGTTCGAGATGCGCGTGATCCACCAGCACCGCCGGTAAGTTCGACAAAATTTTAGGCAACCAATCCGCCGGAATTTTTTCACGAAGCATCAACATGCGTTTGTCTTACCTGCGACCGGCAAAGTCGCAAGTGGTAAAATTGAATGCAGCCTTGCAAATTTTCTTCGACTGTTTTGGATAACTGCATGTTCCAATATGTTTCTCTCGCACAAGATAAATCGTGGCAACCCGGCCCGTACGACGGGGTCGAACTTCTCGTGCTGCACAAATCGGAAACCACCGGCGGACTGACCGTTCTGCGCAAATTCAAAGCGGGCACGACGATTCCCGCGCACATTCATCCGCAAGCCAACGAGTCGGCCTACATTCTTTCCGGAGAATGGGAGGAGTCCGGCGTTATCTACACGACTGGAACTTTTTTCCACGCGCCCAAAGGTGAACAACACGGCCCCCACTTCGCCAAAACCGAAGTCATCAGCCTGACCACTTTCGACGGGCCACTCACAATCGTTTGATTTTTTGTGAAAACCAAAAATCAAATTGTGATTGTCCTCGTCACCACTCCGAATCTCAAAGCGGCGCGCAAGCTCACGAAAATAATTTTACAAGCGCGGCTGGCGGCTTGCGCCAATCTTATTCCCAAAATCGAATCGCATTATTGGTGGCGCGGAAAACTGGAGCGCGCCGCTGAAATTCTCATTCTTTTCAAAACCACAAAAGTAGGCGTCGGCAAACTTGAGAAATGCGTTTTGGAAAATCATCCTTACGACACGCCGGAGTTTGTCGTGCTTTCCGCCGCGTCGGGAAACAGACGTTACTTCGATTGGATCGCCGATTCCGTTAATTGATTATGCCGCAAATTTGGTTTCAAAATTACGATCCGTTGCATAACGCCGCCCTTTCCACACTCGTCGCCGCCCTTCCGATAATTGTGCTGCTCGGTTCGATCGCCTTTTTGAAAATCCGGATTCACCTCGCGGCCATGATCGGACTTTTGTGCGCAGGGCTGATTGCGTGGGGTGTTTATGGGATGCCGGTCAAAATGACTTTGGCCAGCACGTTTTACGGCGCGGCTTATGGCCTTTTTCCAATCGGCTGGATTATTTTGAACCTGATCTTTTTTTATCAGCTCACGGTGGACAAAGGGTTGTTCGATATTTTGCGCGGCCATCTCGCCACCATCGCTCCCGACCCGAGAATTCAAGTCATCCTCATCGCCTTTTCTTTCGGCGCATTTTTTGAAGGCGCGGCCGGATTCGGAACACCGGTGGCAGTCACGGCGGCAATTTTGATTCAGCTCGGATTCAAACCTTTATCCGCGTGCGGCCTTTCCTTGATCGCCAACACCGCTCCGGTTGCATTCGGCGCGCTCGGCACGCCCATCCTCGCGTTGAGCAAAGTGACCGGCATCGACGAATTAGTTCTTTCGCAAATGGTGGGACGCCAGCTGCCGTTTTTCTCGCTGATCGTGCCGTTTTGGGTCGTGTGGGCCATGGTGGGCTGGCGTTCGATGTTGCAGATTTGGCCAGTGGCATTGACCGCGGGAACTGCGTTCGCCGTTCCGCAATTTCTGGTCGCGAATTATCATGGGCCATGGCTCGTGGACATCATCGCTTCCGTTTCTTCAATCGTGGCGGTCATACTTTTATTGAAAGTTTGGAAACCAAAAACCGTCTGGCAATTTCCAGAAAGCTCCAAGCTTTCGACGCCAGACCCCGTGCTCGAACGCATTGCTCCGACAAAAGTTCGCCAGGCCTGGACTCCATGGATCTTGCTGAGTGTTTTTGTTTTCCTGTGGGGAATTCCACAAGTAAAGGATTTTCTAAATGGCGATTACGTCGTCAAATCGGGTAAAACCGAAACTCGCTTTCACGAAGGCAAAACGAAAATGGAATTTCCAGTTTCAAGTTTACATAATCTGGTTTCCAGAACTCCGCCTGTTGCACCCGTCAATTCTCCACCTGAAAAAGCGACGTTTGTTGTTAATTGGCTTTCTGCCACCGGAACCGGAATTTTAATCGCCGCTCTCGTCGCAGGATTGGTCATGAAATTTTCGCTGCGCCAAATGTTTTCCATTTATGCAAAAACTTTGGTGCGCGTCCGTTTTTCACTTCTCACCATCGCCGCGATGCTGGGGCTCGGTTATGTCACGAAGTATTCAGGGGCCGATGCCACCCTCGGTCTGGCGCTGGCGAAAACTGGTTCGCTCTACCCTTTTTTCGGGACGTTACTGGGCTGGCTCGGCGTCGCGCTCACTGGCTCGGACACGGCCTCAAATGTTCTCTTCGGCAGTTTGCAAACCATCACCGCCAAACAAACGGGAGTCAGTCCAATATTAATGGCAGCGGCAAATAGTTCTGGCGGCGTGATGGGTAAAATGGTGGACGCGCAAAGCATCGTGGTCGCCAGCACCGCGACGAACTGGTACGGACACGAAGGAAATATTTTGCGCTATGTTTTTTTCCACAGCATCGCGCTGGCGACACTCATGGGCATTCTTGTTTTTCTACAAGCGAAGGTATTCCCATTCGTTGAAATGGTGCCCAAGTAATTCGGCACTGGAAGAAACTTTGTTCGCGAGCGATGTTCCACAAAAGAAAAAACAGATAACATGCGTGCTTCATCAAAAAATACCGGCCCACTTTCTGAACATGCGCAACACTTGGCAAAAATTCGCGAAGCACTGTTGAGTTTGCATAAGACGCTGATTGATTCCGAACGCGTGCGTTATGAAAAAACCATTGGGAAGATCCCATCGCCGCAACATTTTCTAAAACTTTTGACCAGTGACCCTTGGTTCGCCTGGCTGCACCCGCTTTCCCAACTCATCGTGACGATGGACGAAGCACTTGAGGAAAAGGGACCGCTGACTCTCGCCGCCGCAGATGCGCTGATCAATCAAGCGCGGCTGTTGTTGGTTCCGGCGGAAGCAAGCCATCATTTTTCCGGTCATTATTTCAACACCTTGCAGGAAAACCCCGACGTTATTTTCGCTCACGCTGAAGCGATAAAACTGGTCGGTCGCCCCAAGATGTCGACTGAACCAAAGTCTTGATTTTCGAGCATCGGTTGGCCGCAATTCTCCCTTGCGTTGGTTTGCCCAGCTCGCTATTCCTTTGCCCCATTTTATGAACTACAAAATTGCGAAGCGCGCCGCATCTCTGACCCCGTCGATCACTCTGGCGATTGACTCGAAGGCAAAGCAAATGAAGGTGGATGGAATCGATGTCGTCGGATTTGGCGTCGGCGAGCCGGACTTCGATACGCCGCAACATATCAAAGACGCAGCAATCAAAGCGCTCAATGAAGGATTCACCAAATACACTGCGGCGAGCGGCATTCCGGAATTGCGCCAAGCCGTGGCCGACAAGTTCAAACGCGAGAACGGACTGACTTACAAACCGTCGCAAATCATCATTTCCTGCGGTGGAAAACATTCGTGTTACAACATCATAGTCGCCCTCTGCGAAGCGGGCGACGAAGTGATCATCCCGGCGCCGTATTGGTTGAGTTATCCCGAAATGGTCAAGCTCGCTGAAGCGACTCCGGTCATCTTGGAAACGAGCGACAAAACGGAATTTAAAGTCACGCCGGAACAACTGCGCAACGCGATCACGCCGCGCACAAGACTGTTCATTCTAAATTCACCGAGCAATCCAACCGGCTCGGTTTACACGCGCGACGAAATTAAAGCGCTGGGCGATATCTGCGTGGAAAAAGGAGTCCTCATTTTGAGCGACGAAATTTACGAACATCTCCTATATGACGGCGCAACGCACACGAGCGTCGCCAGTTTTTCACAAGCGCATTACGATCACACCATCATCGTTCATGGTTTCGCAAAGGCATGGTCGATGACCGGTTGGCGTCTGGGATTTCTCGCCGCGCCAGAGCCAATCGCAAAAGCCATCGACGCCATTCAAAGTCACAGCACGAGTAATCCAACTTCGTTCGCGCAAAAAGGCGGCGTGGTGGCGATGACCGGTTCGCAGGAACATTTAAAAACATGGCTGGCGGAATTTGCGAAACGGCGCGCTTATGCGCATGCAAAACTCAACAGCATCCCGGGAATTTCCTGCGTCAGCGCCAAGGGCGCTTTCTATTTGTTTCCGAACATTTCCAAAACGGGCCTCAAGTCGATGGATTTTTGCGCAAAACTTTTGGAGCAGGAAAAAGTTGCGGCGGTTCCAGGAATTGCGTTTGGCGCGGACGATTACATTCGCATCAGCTACGCCACGAGCATGGAGAATTTGCAAAAAGGCTGTGAACGAATTGATAAATTTGTGCGCAGCTTGCAGTAATTCCCCTTAGGCAAAATTATTTTTTACGGACGGCGCGTTCTTCATAAAAAAATCAGGCTTTGCCTGATTGGGCTCGGGCATCATCACGGCACACTCAGTTCGCTATGGAACCCACTCACACGGAATATTGGAGCGAATTACTCCTCGTCTTTTGCGCCTTTGCCTTATTCGGATCGTTCGCATTTGGGGGTTGATTCATCGGTGCTCGGGAACCCTAGCCACTGACCAATAGTCATAGATGACTTTGACCAAGGCGCAAAGCTGGAGATGCGAACTGGGTTTGAGGAAATAAGTGTTGGCAGAAAGATTGTAGGCTTGGGTGATTTCAGTTTCATCCAACGAGGAAGTCAGAACAATGGTCGGCACCACGCGATGTTTCGGATTTTCCTGAAACCATTTTAGCAATTCCAACCCGCTGGCATTCGGTAATTTCAGGTCGATCAACAACAAGCTCGGCAACGGGTGTTCGTTGCGGCTCTGATAAATCCCCTGCCCGGTCAAATAGCCAATCGCCTCCTCGGCGTTTTTCACAAAATAAAGTGGGTCGGTAACTCCGCAGAGCGCAAACGCATCTTTGAGTAGCGCCACGTCGTTTACGTTATCGTCCAAAATTAAAATTTTCATCGAAGAATTTCCCAGTGGTTGTTGGCGACCATAAATTAATGCGTTCCGCGCTAAAAGCGTTTTTTTATGATGCGCCGCTTCTTCTCAAATTCAAAATCGACGATACAAAACGGGTAATCGAAGCTTAAAACTCTTGCAACAATCCCGGGAGATATTCAGTGTGGCAAAGAATTTCCAGGGCCATGAAAATTTTCCTGCAGCACAACCAAACCAAATCATTTTTTGCCGCGCACGACACTTGGACCACTCATCCCGAGGCGGCGCGCCTTTTTGCTAATTCTCAGGAACTTTGGAGTTTTTGCGCCGCCAATCGAATCGAGGATGTACAAATGATCGTCAAGTTTGAGGATCCGCGTTTTGACATGACCATCCCGGTCGTTCTGGCGAATTCCACGGCACGTCGAACCATTCTTTTGGTTGAAGATAATTCAGACGATGTTCTTTTGATCCTGCGAGCCTTTAAAAAAACTGGCATCAATGATTCCGTCCAAGTCGTCAACGACGGCGTACAAGCAATCGCTTACCTGGCTGGTGAAAACAATTATTCGGACCGCGCCCGTTTTCCTCTGCCGCGCTTAATCGTGATGGACATAAAAATGCCACGCATGAACGGATTGGAAGTGTTGCAATGGATGAATGCGCACACTGCTTTGCGAGCGACACCAAAAATAATTCTGAGTTCATCCAAGCTCGATGCTGATGTCACTCGTGCCTACGACCTTGGTGCCAATACTTATTTTGCCAAACCGAGCGGCTTTGAAGAATTGCTCTTGCTGGTAAAATCAATTCACGCTTATTGGCTGGTTGATGAAACTCGGGACCCAAAAACAATAGCGCTCAGTTCAGTAACTCAACCAGCGTAAGTCGCTCCCGCACGTTTCAAGGTCCAAGCTGTGCCCGATAAAATTGTTGAGGTACGTTGTTAGAAATATCAGCGATGAACTCAATGACTCCGGTTGGATTGGAAATATTTGTCACGACCTGCCACGCAGCAAGATCATCCGACTTCGAAATCGTGATGGTTTGGCCCGGTTCACCTGTCAAAGTCAGTTTCAGTTGGTTGCCGTTTTGCACGGTTGTGCTGTTGAACTGTGGCGGTATCTGGGGCGTCACGCTCAGGAAGGCGTTGGCGCTGGTCACACTGCCGGATGCATTTGTGACCACGACCAAATAATCCCCAGCATCGTTGGTGGTCAGGTTGAAGCGTGTGTAAACACTGCCGGTGGCTCCCGAAATATCTCCACCGTTCAAACGCCATTGATACCCGAGTGTGGCAGTTCCGCCCGCCGTAGCGCTGAACGTCACATTTGTTCCTGCCTTTAAAGTTCGGCTGACCGGTTGCACGGTTAGATAAGGCGGCACGTTGGTCACAAAACGCTCGACACGCACGTTGTCGAACAGACCAAAGCTGAGGTTGGCGTTATCCGAAATCGAAGCGAAAGCATCCCAATAGCCGATGAAGATATTGTTCGCCGTGAAACTAGCATTGTCGATTGTGGCAATTTTTAAACCGTCGAGGAACCATTCCACGTTGCTGCCAATTTTTGTAATCAAGACATTGCGCCAACCAAATCCGACGGTGCCGACTGCCAAAGTTCCGGTCTGTTGGGCGTTCGCGGATTGTTGTGATGCAGGAGCCGATTGGCCGCCCGGAAAAACGGTGGCGTAATAAGAATGAGCATTGCCTCGGGAATTGCTGGCGGTGCCTGCCGCGTAAATTCCCGACGCCGCCGCATGATAGGTCGTTCCGCTGAAGGCGCCAAAGTCATTCAAGGCCGTCGTAGAAGTGTCTGAAGCTTGCCCTTCCCCATCGACGGCAAACCAATGCCCGTCTGCCGTGGTGCTGGCTCCAGTCCACTGAACACGATTTCCAGCCGTGCCAACGCCTGCCGTGCCATGTTCGGTTGAACCTGTCCCGCCCAATGGAAACGGTCCGTTGGCATTCATCCACAGGTCAAAACGGAGACGCAAATCACCCGTAAAATTTTGTCCAGCTGGTGAAATATTAATCGCCGCCGCCGCCCCGAGAGTCATATTCGCTTCAAATTTTACTCCGCGCGTGGTTCCAACCGTCGAATTTGGCGCCGAAGAAATTCCGTCAGCCGCATAGTCATAATTAAACGTCACGCGCGTATCCGTGGACGAACGATTGGTCACCCAGTTCGACGCGGTATTAGAATCGAAAGTATCGGTAAAGGCAGTTTGTAGCGACGGCGGCAACATGATTTGCAAGAGCGCAATCGAACTGGTTGAAACACCGAACGCGTTGGAGACGACGACTTGATAATTTCCCGAGTTGGCAGGTTGCGCGTTGTTGCGAGCAAGGGTGCTCTGCGTGGCGCCAGCGAGATTCGCTCCGTTAAAACGCCATTGATAAATTAGCGGAGATGTTCCTGAAGAAACCACACTGAGGGTGGCGTTGGAACCTTGAACGACAAACTGGCTTTGCGGCGACGTGAGAATTTGCGCAGGGACATTTGTCGCGAGTGGCGCGCTAAGAAATGCCAAGGTATCGCTCATGTATTGATTACGCCGAGTGGGGTCACTGATGGTCTCAAACGGAAAACCAAACAGCACCACGCGACCACCGCCCGAGGAACCGTCGTATTGAATGGCTGCGTTGCCAGTGGCGACGCCCGAATAATTCATGGCAGGAATGGTTCCCCCACCGAATGGCGTGACGACATCCGGTGTTTGCACCCAATAAATTCCTCGGCTGCCATTATCCACGGTGACGCTTGACCGGCCGTTAAAAATTCCACCGCCGATCGCGGTGCCGGTGTAGCTCGCGGAATTGTCGCTCGTAAATGCAGTGTGCAATTGATTATGTAAAAAATTTCGGTCTGCGGTCGTCGGACCGGAAACCCCATCAAGATCACTGGCCACATCTGATCCCGAGACAAAAAGATTTCCACTGCCCGCCAGAAATGAAGTGATTTTTGTTTGCTCAGCGCTGCTGATCGTTTCACCCGCCACCGTTTCATTGCCACACGCCCAAATCACGATGGCGTAATTCGTCAAAATCACTTGGTTGTTGACTACGGCTTCGTTCTGGCAGGAATCAAAGGCGCGTCCCGTGGCGGCGATCGATTTTCCGTGTTGCACTATATAATCAAAGCCGTTGGCCCAACGCGAAAAAACTCGTTCAATTGTTCCACTGTTGCCGGGAGGATCCCAATTTTGCGCCGTCACGTTGTGGCGAAGATTTATAGTGCGATCAAATCGGTCAAACCCGTTGACGACGAGGACACGCGGCCCGCCGTTTGTAGAGGAAGCGCGGCAACCCACCACTTCAGAGGGCATCGATTCGCCACCGGCATTCGCAGCAGTGACGCGAAAATAATAATCGGTATCCGCCACGAGATTTGTGTGGATGAAACTCGTGACATTGCCGACCGAAAGTGGATTGCCAAATCCATATCCGTTGGTCGAGCGATAGATGATGTAATTAGTCGGCGCACCGCTGCCACTGAGCGCAACGGGCGCGGTCCACGCCAAAGAAATTTGCCCATTCGTTCCGGCAATGGCGCGAAGGTTGGTGGGCGCTTCGGGCAGAAAAACCAATGGAGGAGGCGAATTCGTATCGACTTGATTGAGAAATTTGATGACCGCATGCATCGCTGCTTTGCCAATGGCCGAACGCACTTTTGGATCGCGCATTAACATTGCGTCCTCGATACCATCGTGAAAACCCACTTCGTAAATAGTTGCGTCCATTTCATTATTGAAATTGCCAGTGGTGATTTCTCCGTAGCTTCCGGTGTAGGTATAAGTCGTGCGAGTGGACCAAGGAATTTCCAAAGGCGGCGATCCCACAGCGCGCAGGTCCGTGTTGATTTCGGCTCCGCCGATATCCGCCAGAAGTGCCTGACCGGGAGTCGGACTTCCGGTAATCAAACCAATGGCCCCGCGACCACCGCAGCAATTCGAGTGAAAACTGATGTGAATTCGATCGTGAAAACCTCCCGCAGTTTCGCGATTCATCTCGGCGGACATTTTAGGCGGCGCTGACCAACTATCCTGCTCGTCATTCCCGCTGCTGTCGTAAAGAGAAGTGGATTGACCCTGTGCCAAATTCGCTTTGACCCAGTAACGCATGCTTTCGTCCTCGCGCGGATAACCAGACACGCCGCCGCCCTGATCGACCGTGCCCATTCCGTTCCCGAATCGAATGGCATCGGCGATAACGACTGTCCCAGTGGGCGTGCCGCGTAGATTACTGATGATGACTGAACCAACTGCCGGATTTGAACCCGCGTTAAAATAATATTCGCCTAGATAAATCCAGCCGTTACCGACCATGTGATGCGGAATTCGAACCTGCGATTCTCCGCCCGTGTGCCGAATCCGATACAATTGATTCCCGCGATCCGATCCGCTCAGCGTCCAGCAATAAACCGGATAATATCCAGCGCTAGGAATATTTGGGGTGTAAGTGGCCGTGGCGGTTTCAGTATTTGTTATTGAAGCAAAACGATACGGAACGTCGCCAGGACTTCCCCAAAAAATGGTCGAACCGCTGTTCGACCAAGTTCCGGCAAACGTCACCGCTGCGTCGTCATTGTCCAGAATCACCTCATTGGTTTGATGACCAAGTGGTCGCATCGAAACCACCGTCGCGCCGGCGTTAAAACAATATGCCGCAAAGAAATTTAACTGGTCGAGATTGCCGTAGTCCTCGTTCATTTCATTACCAACGCCGCGTTGCAATCGCCATGAGGTCGGGTCAAACGTCCACCCGTGC
>JBKJOZ010000057.1:0-10918 GCA_046595315.1 Limisphaerales bacterium | reverse complement strand
CGAGCTTTTTGATTTCCTTGAGCACGGCCAGCTCGTCTTTTTTTGAAATATCGGGTTTTAAAACAATGATCATATTTTTTCTTAATTGCGCGGGTCGTCACAAAAAAACCGCAGGTGGCGACCTGCGGCTTGGGTTGTGTTTCAATCGAACGCAGCCTAGCGCAGGGTGGCGAGGCGAATAAAATATTCGCCAAACCGGCCCGCACTAAATCGAAAGCTGCAAAAATTCACGCGACGCAGAAGGTAACAAAGTCGAAAGACACGTCAAGCGCGGGAAAAGTTTGCAAGTTCGAAGTGAATTATTAGGTTTAGCGCGCTTTGAAGATCACCCGCATTGAAACCATTCCGGTCAAAGTTCCGATCAAACCGGAACTCGCCATTCGCAGCGGGCGTGGCGGTTCGCACACGGTTTCGCCATTTCTTTTGGTCAAAATTCACACGGACGAAGGAATCGTTGGTTTGGGCGAAGCGAGTTGCACGCCACGCTGGAGTGGCGAAGACCAAATTACCGCCGCGCATTTCATCAACCATTATCTCGCGCCGATTCTCGTCGGCGAAGATCCGATTCAGATCGAACCGCTCACGGCAAAATTTCGGACTGCGTTTGCCGGAAATTTTTTCACGAAGTCAGCAGTGGAAATGGCGTTGTGGGACATCGCGGGAAAAGCGGCGGGAAAACCGGTTTACGAATTGTTGGGCGGAAAAGTGCGCGAGTTTGTTTCGACGAAATGGTCAGTCTCGGGAGTTGATCCGGACCGCGCGGCGGAAATTGCGAAGTGGGCGGTCGCGAAAGGTTTTCGCGCGATGAAAGTCAAAGTTGGGATTGATCCTGACGGAGATGTGGCGCGAGTGAAGGCCGTCCGTGAAGCGATCGGGCCCGAAATTAAATTGGGCGTGGACGCAAACGGCGGCTGGTCTCCGGAAGTTGCCGTGAAAACAATTGAGCGGCTTTGCGAGTTTGGAATTTATTTCGCCGAACAACCGGTTTCGGCCGAAGACGTTTCTGAAATGGCGAAGGTGCGAAAGCAAATTCGCATTCCAGTGATTGCCGATGAAAGCATTTACACACTTCAGGACGCAAAAATTTTAACGCAGCTCGATGCGGCGGATGTGTTTTCAATTTACGTCGGCAAAGCGGGTGGAATTTTGCCCGCAAAGAAAATCGCGGATTACGCGCAGTCGAAAAATCTCAAATGCACCGTCGGCAGCAATCTGGAATTGGGCGTCGGCAGCGCAGCCATGATTCATCTGGCGCTGGCGACAAGTGGCATCGACGCAGAAAATTTTCCCGGCGACATCATTGGCCCCTTTTTTTACGAACACGATTTATTGATCGAGGGTTCGCAGATTTCAGGAGGCAGCGCTTCGCCCACTTCCAAGCCCGGTTTGGGAGTTGAGTTGGATTCCGAACAGGTCGAGCGTTATCGCGTGAAATAGCGCATCAAAATCTTGATTCTCCAACTTGACACTAAACCAACCCAACCCGTAGATTCCCGCTCCCTAAACCGCGCTGGAGTCGGGGCGGGCGAGGCCGTTGAGTCTTAGGAAGTTCGGTTGGCTATCATTTTTATCACATGAATAAAGGCAAAATTGTCCAAATTATCGGACCTGTCGTTGACGTCGAATTCGGCGAAAGCGTTCCCAGTATTTACAATGCGTTGACCGTGAATTTCACCGTGCAAGGCACGGAAACTAAACTCACGCTCGAAGTGCAACAGCATCTCGGCGACGGCTGGGTGCGCGCCATCGCGATGTCGTCCACCGAAGGGTTGAAACGGGGTTTGGAAGTGACTGATTCGGGCGCACCGATCTCGATGCCGGTCGGCGAAGCAGTCATGGGTCGCGTGTTCAATGTGACGGGCGAACCAGTGGACGAACAAGGCCCGGTCAAAGCCGACAAATATTATCCGATCCATCGCGCGGCTCCGGCGCTCGTCGACCAGTCCACTTCTCCGCAGGTTTTGACCACTGGAATTAAAGTTATTGATTTGATTTGCCCGTTTTTGAAGGGCGGAAAAGTCGGCGCGTTCGGTGGAGCAGGTGTCGGCAAAACCGTCGTCATCATGGAATTGATCAACAACATCGCGAAATTGCATGGCGGTATTTCGATGTTCGCGGGCGTCGGCGAACGCACGCGCGAAGGAAACGATCTCTATTACGAAATGGCCGAAGCCGACGTCATCAAATGCGAAAAAGACGAGAAAGGGCATTTGAAACGCAACGCGGAAGGTCTCCCGATTTTGTTGCCGGGTTCACGCATCGGACTGGTTTATGGCCAAATGAATGAGCCGCCCGGAGCTCGTCTTCGCGTCGCATTGTCCGCACTCGCCGTGACGGAATATTTCCGCGACGAAAAAAATCAGGACGTTTTGCTCTTCATCGACAACATTTTCCGTTTCTCGCAAGCCGGTTCGGAAGTGTCCGCGCTCCTCGGCCGCACCCCGAGCGCCGTCGGTTATCAGCCGACGCTCGCCGCTGAAATGGGTGATTTGCAGGAACGCATCACCTCGACGAAAAAAGGTTCGATCACATCATTCCAAGCCGTTTACGTCCCTGCGGACGACTTGACTGACCCCGCGCCTGCGACAACTTTCGCGCACTTGGACGCCACCATCGTTTTGGAACGTTCGATTGCTGAGTTGGGAATTTTCCCCGCTGTCGATCCACTCGCGTCCAACTCCCGCGCACTCACGCCGGAAATTGTCGGACAAGAACATTACGATGTCGCCCGCGGCGTCCAAAAAATTCTGCAACGCTACAAAGATTTGCAGGACATCATCGCGATTCTCGGCATGGACGAACTTTCGCCCGAAGACAAAACGACCGTTCTTCGTGCGCGCAAGATTCAGAAATTCATGAGCCAGCCATTTACGGTTGCGCAGGTCTTTACGGGTCGCGAAGGTAAACAGGTTTCCCGCGAGGAAACGGTCCGCGCGTTCAAAGAAATTCTCGAAGGCAAACACGACGACGTGGGCGAACAGAATTTCTACATGAAGGGCGGCATCGACGAAATTAAAGAAGCCTGATCAAACTCTTAATCCTACTCATAATTTTAATCCTGCGGGAGCGAGTAAGATGACAATTAAGAACTGAAACACATGGCCACACTCAAACTCGAAATCGTCACGCCGGAATCCAAAACCTATTCCGAAGATGTGGATATGGTCACGCTGCCGGGCGTAGAGGGCGAAATGGGAATCTTTCCCATGCACGTCCCGTTGATGACGCAGATTGTTCCGGGTGAAATCATCGCGCGCAAAGGTGGTCAGGATTATCACCTCGCGGTGGGCGAAGGCTTCGTTGAAATCACGGGGAGCCGCGTTGCTATTTTGACCGACATGGCCATTCGCGCCGAAAATATTGACGAAGCAAAAGCCGAGGAAGCCCGCCAACGCGCTGAAGCTCGTCTCGCCGAAAAACTGGACGACGAAGAATCCGCAATGGTCAGCGCAGCTCTGGCGCATTCGTTAGCCCAATTGAAAGTTAAACGGCGCCAGCGCCCCTAAAATTTCGGTTACTTCCCAAAACAAAGCGCCGCATTCCGGCGCTTTTTTCGTTTCACGACTGTTGCAACCGACGCAACTCAATTTATATTTGTCTCATGCCGGCGATCAAAATGTCCATTCCACACCAACTGGGGAGCGACGAGGCCAAGAAACGCATCACTCGGTTGATTGGCGAAACAAAAACTAAATTCGGCAATGACGTTTCTGATTTGGAAGAATCGTGGGTTGAAAATCGGGGGCAGTTTCGTTTCAAAGCCAAGGGATTTTCTGTTTCCGGAAATCTACAAGTTGAAGCGAATGCCGTTCATGTAGAAATTAATCTACCTTTCGCCGCTCTCCTTTTTAAGAGCCGCTTGGAAAGCGAACTCTCGACCCACGCCAAAGCGCTGCTGGCCTAACGTTTCGTTCGAAAAAATTCCGAAATTTATTTCGCCAGATCGCTTTCCGCGGATCGGGTAAAAGTTAATGGGTAAGATCCGGGGCCTTGAGTCCAAGTTCCGATCATTTGGCCTTTTTCCATTTTGCCTTCGTAAACGCCACCGATGCCTTTCCACTCCATTTTCACGGTTGGCTCGTTGTAGGTAACCGCCGATGCCGGCAGGTTCTTCGCGCCTTGGTCGATGCTGTCCATCGTTCCATGAAAGCTTCCGTCCGGTGCCTTCGCGATTTTCAGCGCCAACCGCAATTTGGTTGTCTGAACGTCGAGCGTTCCTTTCCAAAAACCTTGCAGATCATTTTCGTTCACGTGCAAATAATTTTTTTCAGATTCATTGGCACTGGGCGGTTCGCCACGCTTGAACGTCAGCGAATTGGTTTTGCTGAATTGCGTCCAAAGGCCGGAAAGTTCTGTTCCATCCGCGTTCAATTTTCCTTCAAATTTTCCGCCAATGCCAGCGAACTCAATCCTCGCCTCAGGTTTGGTGTAGCTCACCGCGCTGGCTGGTAAATTTTTTCCACCTTGATCAATGCTGTCGATCACGGCGGCAAAAGTTCCACCTGGCCCCTCCGCAATTTTCAACGCCAGGCGCAACTCGATTTTTTCCGCCACTAGTTTTCCTGTCCAATACCCGGGAAGTTCAGACGTTTGGCTTTTCACATAGTCCGCGTCGGGTCGTGCTTCTTGGATTTTGCTCGGCGCATTCGTTCGCTTGAAAGTCAGCGGAATATTGCCACCACCTTGCTTCCAGACGCCGATCATTTCGGTTTTCGAGGAATTTAAATTTCCCTCAAAGGCGGCACCGAGATTTTTTAATTCCATTCGCACCGCATCTTTTTCCAAGACCATGCTGCTGACCGACAAATCTTTTGCATTCTGATCAATGCTGTCCACCGTCGCGGCCAATTTACCATCGGTCGTTTGGGTGACTTTCAACACGAGGCGCAATTTCATTCCCTTAATTTCAATCGTGCCTTCCCAAAAGCCTTGGAGATTGGGGGTTTGGTGACTGCACGCGGCAAATCCGAAAAAGCCGAGAAACAATAGTGCGGTGAAGAATCGATTTTTCATAAAGCCCAGGAGGTATTTAGTTTTTGAACCGTGCGGCCATTAAGCCGATGTCATTGCAACGAAGCGAGAATTTTTTCAGCGGCTTCCCGAGGGTTGGGCGCGCCGTAAATCGGACGCCCGATGACGAGCCAACTTGCACCCGCGTCCATCGCCTCTTTGGGAGAGAGCGTGCGCTTTTGATCATCGACGCGATCGCTGGCCGTGCGAATCCCAGGTGTGACCAGTTGGATTTCGCGCGGCAGAAATTGACGAAGATCCGCAATTTCCAGTGGAGAACAAACCAATCCCCGCAGTCCGGCGCGAGCGGCGAGATTCGCCAAGCGCTCCACTTGTTTGCCCACATTGGCTTCCACACCCACCTCGCTCAACTCGTTGCTGTCGAGGCTCGTCAAAATCGTGACGCCGAGAATGAGCGGGGCTGGGCGGCCCAGTTCGCGCGCGGTTTCGTGGGCCGATTTTTCGGCGGCGTTCATCATTTCCGTTCCGCCGCCGGTGTGGATCGTCAGCATCTGCACATCAAGACGCACGGCGGCGGCGACTGATTTTGCGACGGTGTTGGGAATGTCATGAAATTTTAAATCCAGGAAAACGGAAGCGCCCATGGCGCGAATCTTTTTCACGATGTCGGGCCCGGCGCTCGTAAATAATTCGCTGCCAATTTTAAATGCGCCCACGACCGGCGCGAGTTGTTCGGCAAGTTGCAACGCAGTTTCAACGTTCGGAACATCCAACGCGACGATGATGGGATTTTGCATATTTTAAGAGAGGTAAAACTAACAGAATTTTCCCCGTAAATTTCCACTCCGCAATTTTGTAAATTCTGTTAATTCTGTCTAAAAATCAGTGTTCGTTTTACAGCGGTTCTGAAATATTTATTTTATGCTGCAAACAATAAGCGGCGTTCTCGACATATTTCGTCGCCCAATATTTCAAACCAGCCCGCTCTTCGGCGGTGAGCGCTTTGACCACTTTCGCGGGTGAACCGAGGACGAGAGAGCCGGGCGGAATTTTCATTCCTTGTGTGACCAAAGCTTTTGCGCCAATGAGGCTTTGCTCGCCGATCTCCGCGCCGTCCAAAATAATCGCGCCCATTCCGATCAAACATTCGTCTCCAATAGTGCAGGCGTGGACGATGGCGGAATGCCCGACCGTGACAAACTTTCCGAGGACGCACGGAAAATCATCGGCCAAATGGAGGACGGCGTTGTCTTGAATGTTGCTTCCTTCGCCGATGACAATGCGATTGATGTCGCCGCGCAAAACGGCGTTGTACCAAACGCTGGCGTTGTCGCCCAAAGTCACGTCGCCCAAAACGACCGCACCTTTTGCGATGTAAACATTTTTTCCGAGCGTCGGTTTTTTGCGGAGAAAACGATCGAGTTGCTCAGTTAATTTCGACACCCGCTGGTTTTAAATCAGGATGCGCCAGGTTCCAAATCATTTCCCCGGTTTGAATTTCACGCACGCTCACTGTATCAATAATTAATGAGCGAAGCACCGCGCCGAAAACCTCCTGTCCCTCGCCGGAAAAAAATTCCAACTTCTTTTAAGGAACTCACGCCGAGCAACCATTTTAATCCCGGAACTTTTTTTTATGAAATGGTTTGGAAAGCGCTGCTCACTCCACGCTCTGGACAACACAGCCAACCTAAATTTCCAACGTTGAAAAAAGGCGAGGTCGCCTTGACCTGGATTGGCCACGCTTCGTTTCTCGCGCAATTCACCGACCTGAATGTTTTAATCGACCCCAATTTTGCGAACTGGCTCTTTTTTTTAAAACGCCTCAAACGCACCGGGTTGAAAATTGAAGATTTGCCGCCGATCGATTTGTTGTTGTTGACGCACGCGCATTTCGATCATTTTCACAAACCGACTTTGCGCAAATTGCCAGCACCGAAAATCGCCATCATGCCATGGGGCGTCAGGGATCTGGCCAAGGATTTGGGCTTTGGGCGGATCATCGAGCTGCAATGGTGGGAAAGTTTCACGCACGAAGATTGGAAGGTGACTTTGACGCCGAGCAAACATTGGGGCGCGCGGACGATTCACGATAACCATCGCGGTTACGGCGGGTTTATCCTGGAGCATCAAGGACGCAAAATTTATCACGCGGGCGATAGCGCTTACTTTCACGGCTTCAAAGAAATTGGCCGGAAAAATTCCCCAGAAATCGCGCTGCTGCCGATTGGCGCTTATTATCCTGATTCCTTTCGCAGCGTTCACATGGGGCCGGATCAAGCGGTCAAAGCGTTCCGTGATTTAAAATCCAAATGGCTGGTGCCGATGCATTACGGCGCGTTTCGTCTTTCGTTTGAAGATATGGACGAACCGCCACGATGGTTGACGGAACTTTGTGATGCGGCCGAATTGAGCCAGCATCTGAAAATTTTGACCGAAGGCGTTCCGCAAATTTTTTAACGAACGAGTTAGATTAGGTTCCTTCTTGCATCCATCAATCGTTGTCGCCACAACCAACTCCGCAAATGTCGTTTCTCAAATTATGATTGCCGCCATCGCCGGGTTGGTTGCTGGATCGCTGCACGTTTGGTCAGGCCCCGACCACCTTGCGGCCATCGCTCCGCTCGCCGTGGATGTCCGCCGTCGTGCTTGGGTGACCGGTTTGCGTTGGGGAATTGGTCATTCCGCCGGTGTGTTGATGGTTGGAACTCTTTCCTTGCTCATGCGTGGACTTCTTCCCATCGAAAATATTTCAAATTGGAGCGAACGAATCGTCGGCGTTCTCCTGATTGCCATCGGTTTGTGGGGAATTCGCAAGGCAATGCAGATTCACGCGCACGAACACGAGCACCACGGTGAACAACATGTTCATTTCCACGTTCACAGAGCCAACCGTCCTCACTCTGGAAATAATGTTCACAATCATCATCATTCCGCGTTTGGGATTGGCACATTGCACGGATTGGCGGGCAGTTCGCATTTTTTAGGAATCCTTCCGGCCTTGGCCTTCACCAAAACGACGGACGCGGTCATCTATCTGGCTGCTTTTGGTTTGGGAACGGTTGCAGCCATGACCGTTTTTTCCGCGGCCATTGCCACATTAGCAGGCCGCGAAGTCTTCCAAACGGCCGGGGGATATCGGGCTTTGATGTGCGTTTCTTCGGGGGCGGCAGTTCTGGTCGGGGTTTACTGGATATTCGTTTAGCGGGAACTCAGTTTATCTTTCTCGGAGAAACCCTGAAAAAACTTGTTGTCAAATAAAGCGTCTATGTCCTATTGTCCCGCCCAATGCACCGTTTTGGTGCGCGGGTAAACTGTTTTTACCCGGAATAAACGCATAAAAACGAAAAACAAATCGCAGGAGGAACTAAAACTAATGAAGATTAATAAATGGACACTCGGATTGGCCGCTGTCGGGTTGGTCAGTCTCGCATCGGTCGCACAAGCAGAAGAGAAATCGGTCCCATTGATGACCGCACTCTCTTCCACAGTCATCAGCGGTTATGTTGATACATCAGCCGTTTGGAATCCGGGAACCGGCAACGCAAATCCAGCCCCCGTTGCTTTCAACGCTGGCAAGCAAGACGGATTCAATTTGAACGTCGTCAACCTGACGTTGGAAAAACCGCTCGACGAGGGCGAATGGTCCGCCGGTTACAAAGTCGAATTGCTCTTCGGCCCTGACGCTGTTGGATACAACACCTCGGCCAATGCGATCACCGGCAGCTCTGGCGACATTAGTGGAAATGTTGAAAATCCACCGCTCACAAAAAACGGCGTTCGCGGCACCGCTCCCGGAGCTCCTATTTCGGGCACAGCCACCACCAGTGGTGCGACTCTCAGTGACTTCGGCATCAAACAAGCCTATGTCGCGCTTCGTGCTCCAGTCGGAAACGGCTTGGACTTCAAAATCGGCACGTTCGACAGTCCGCTCGGCTATGAATCCTTCGCAGCTCATCGGAACCCGAACTACACCCGTTCTTACGGCTACACGATTGCCCCGACAGAACACACTGGCATCCTCGCTTCTTATCAATTCAGCGATGTGGTCGGATTCTCGGCGGGCGTAGCAAACACCGTCAACGCTGGAATCAATGCGCGTTCTGAGCGCGGTGAATCCCACAAAACCTACATGGGTGCTGTAACCCTCACTGCTCCTGAAAGTATGGGTGCTTTGGCCGGTTCAGCCCTGTATGCCGGAGTTGTTGATGGTTTTGGTAGCTCTACCGAAGACCAGACCAGTCTTTACTTCGGTGCGACCCTCGCCACTCCCGTGGCTGGTTTGCGTTTAGGCGCGGCTTATGATCAGGCACACCACTTGGCCGTTGGCGGAGTGGACACCGGATATTCTGACGCAATCGCACTCTATGCTTCCTTCCAAGCGACCGAGAAACTGAGCCTCCACGCTCGCGGCGAATACGCGAAATTGGGCAGCGCCAGAATCTATGCCTTGACCGGAACCATCCAGTACGACCTCTGGGCAAACGTGATCAGCCGTTTAGAAGTTCGCTGGGATCATTCCAACGACGAAATCTTCGGCGGCACATCTCATGGCGTTCGTGATTCAATCACCAACCCGAATGGCGCTCACGAAAAGAACTCCGTTCAAGTGGCTGCCAACTTGATCTACGTGTTCTAATTTAATTAGAAACTCACCAACCCCTCCCGAGAAAATCGGGAGGGGTTTTTTATTTGCAGAATTCCTCTTGAAATGGAAGTTGAGTTCAGGCGAAATGCACCGCGCTGGTAAATTGTATGAATTTGGCCGACATCCTCACTCACGAACAAATCCTCCCCGATTTGCAGGCAACCAATCGGTGGGAAGCCATTGATGAACTCATTAACAATCTTGTCTCCACCGGGAAAATCAAACCCGAACATCGCGAGGCCGTTTCCGCCGTTGTCAAAAAACGCGAAACGTCCATGAGCACCGGCATCGGTTTTGGGATCGGCATTCCGCATGCCTCCACCGATTTGATTTATGAAGTCGTCGGTGCCTTTGGCCGCTCAAAAAAAGGAATCGATTTTGACGCACTCGACAATCAGCCCGTCAATCTCGTCATGCTTTTCCTCGTGCCCCAAGGACAATTTCAAAAACATCTCCACACCCTCGCCAACATCGCAAAACTTTTGCACAACAAAGATTTTCGCCAGGCTCTGGAAACTGCGCCCGACGCGGCTGTGATGGTTTCCATCATCAAAACTCACGCGACGCAAAAATAAGGTAGCCAACGTGCCGCCGGCACGTTGGGCGCAACAGCGGCGCCCGCTACCAGTAAATAATTCCCCGTGCTACACCGCCTTCTCGAACAGCAGTTGCAAAGCGCCGTCCGCGCGGTTCTGCCAGAAGCATCCGTCGAAAATATTCTAGTGCGGCCGTGTCCCGATCAGAAATTTGGCGACTACCAAACCAACGCGTTAATGTCCGTCGCGAAAGAACGGAAAATAAATCCGCGCCAACTCGCCACCGACGTTTTGGCGAAGCTCGATGTGAGCGAACTTTGCGAGAAAGTGGAAATCGCTGGCGCAGGCTTTCTAAATTTCCGGATCAAAACTTCCGCGCTCGCGCAAACGTTGCAAGCCGCCACACGCGGCGAACATCTCTTCTTCGAGAAAACCAAAACGCCGCGAACCGTGGTCGTTGATTTCAGTTCGCCCAATGTCGCCAAGCCGATGCACGTCGGACACATTCGATCGACCATTCTCGGCGATTCGCTGGCGCGCGTTTTGCGAACGCTCGGCCACCGCGTCATCACCGACAACCACATCGGTGATTGGGGAACGCAATTTGGAAAACTTTTAATCGGTTGGAAAAATCATCTCGACGCTTCCGCGCTCGTCGCCGATCCCATCGGCGAAATGGAACGCCTCTACAAACTCGTCAACGCCGCTTCAGAAAAAGACGAAAAAATTCTCGAAGCCGCTCGTGAGGAACTCGTCAAGTTGC
>JBKJOZ010000264.1:0-7084 GCA_046595315.1 Limisphaerales bacterium | reverse complement strand
GATACCAAGGAAGAGCACCTTGAGATGTGTGTGACTGCGTTCGACAAGCTGGCGGAAAAAACGATGAAGTGGATTTTTTCCTCCGTGAAATAGCAATCCGCCTCTGTCGTCACCCTAAATCTACGGTTTTTTCTGGTTCGCTTGGCCGATGCCAATCGATTCCAAAAATGGTTCCAGCGAACGTTCACGACCGAGGAATTTGCGGATGGAAACATTCACATCGCGCGAATCGCCCACCGCATAAATTTCTTTTCGCAACCGCATTCCAACCGATTTGTCAAAATAACCTCCCTTCGATTTTTCAAAAACGGTTGCCATATCGGCGGCAATCGCGTCCGCCCAGGCGTAACCATAATAACCAGCGTCGTAACCCATCAGATGTCCAAAATAGGCAACGTAAGCGGTGCCTTCTGGAACCGGATAAAAAACGTCGGCGGTAATTTTATTAGCGATTTCCACCGGACGTTCTGCGGCATTGGGATCGGAATGAAGCGCGAGATCCACCAAACCAAAACTGAGTTGGCGACGGTAACGGGTTCCTTCGGTGGCGAGCTTGGCTTCCTTGAGTTTGGAGAGAATTGACGGCGGGATTTTTTCGCTCGGATTGTCGTAACGCGCCGCAAACGTATCCAACACCGATTTATCCCAGATCCAGTTTTCCAACATTTGCGAGGGCGCCTCGACAAAATCTCGGGGGACACTCGTACCGGCAAATCGTGAGTAATGCGCGCGGGTTAAAATCGAATGCATCGCGTGGCCGAATTCGTGGAAAAGCGTTTCGACTTCCTGATGCGAAAGCAGCGATGGCTTGTCGGGCGCGGGCGGCGGAAAATTACAAATCAACGCAACGGTCGGTCGCTGATATTTTCCATTGGGCAAAAGTTTTCCCTCGATGATGCCGAATTGCGCAAAGTGATTGTATTTTCCTTCACGGGGAAACATGTCGAGGTAAAACAAACCCATCGGCTCGCCAGTTTTCGCGTCGGTCACAGCGAAAAGTTTTAAGTCTTCAATCCACTTAGCAGGCGGCTCCACTTCCTGAAATTTCAAACCAAAAATATTTTGATAAATGTCAAACATCCCGTGCAACACGCGGTCGTAAGGAAAATAAACGCGCAGTTTTTCCGCATCCACGGTGTAGCGATCTTTTTTCAGTTGGTTGCTGTAATAGCGCCAATCCCAAATGTTAATCTTTGCGTTCGCATCTCCGGTTTCCGCAGCTTTCAATTTTTGATACTCAGCAATTTCCGCGTCAAATTTTGGCTGCAGGCCCGTGTTCAATTTCTGCAAAAAATCCATCGCGGTCTTCGCGTCTTTCGCCATCTTCGGTTCAATTTTGTAATCAGCCCACGACGCGTAACCAAGCTGATGCGCGATGTCGTTGCGCAGTTTTAAAATCTGTTTCAGCAAAGAAATATTTTTTTCGCGCGCGAGATTATCGTGCTCGGTCTGCAATTTTTTCCGCGTCGCCTCGCTCTTGGCGTTTTCCATCACAAGCAAATATTGAAACGTCACGTTGGCCATGACGGTATATTCGTCGTCGCCCGTTTTGATTCCTTTTTGGCTCAACAAACTTTCCGGCACGCCTTCCAATTCGGCTTTGGTGAATTTCACGCCCTTTTTTGCTTCGGTAACATTGGTTTCAAAATCCGTCGTCAAAACGGAAAGTTCTTTGCGCATTCGCTCCACTTCGTTGCGTTTTTCTTTGGGTAATTCCAAACCGGCGCGTCGATAATCGCGCATCGTTTCGTCGAACAACTTTTTATCTTCACCACTGAGCTGGGGGCTTTTCGCGGCAAACGCCTTCGCGGCGGAGTAAACATCTTCTCGGTAATCGAGGCCCACCGCCCAATCCTGAAATGCTTTGATCGCGTCGGTGGCCACATCGCGAATCGCGGCGTTCGTGCTGGTTTCTTTCATCAAGGACAAACGATTTGCGTAAATTCCAGCTTGGTAACCGAGATCGTCCAGAGCGCGAATGGTGTTGGAAAAACTCACCTTTGAAGATCTTAGCCTGCCGATTTTATCCAGTTCGGCATTGGCCGCAGAAATTGTGTTCGTCAAAGCGAGCTTGATGGCGTCAGGCGTCGTCTCCAATTCTGGAATGCTGATCACGGAATTATATTTGGCTGCTTCCGACTGGAACGCGGACAAAGTTTTAGGCGTGCTCACCGGTTTTAATTCAGTGGATTTGCAACCGGCGAACAGAATTATCGCGGCAGATACGGTAAAAAAAGTCAGACCAGAGCGGTTTTTTTTCATAGTTCAGGCGAGTTACAAAACCATCTGAGTATCTTTTCTGCAACAGCAATTCGGCGCAAATCTTCGCTGGCGCTGAATATTTTCCAAAGCTATGTTCCCAGCGAATTTCATGGCGAACCTGGTTGAAATAAAAAATCTACAGCTGGAATTTGGCGCGGGCGAAAACGCAGTGCGCGTCGTGGATGGCGTTTCCCTTTCGATTGCGGCGGGCGAAACAGTTTGCCTGGTCGGCGAGAGTGGTTGCGGAAAAAGTGTCACCGCGCTTTCAATGGCTCGATTGATTCCAAGTCCGCCCGCTAGATATGTCGGCGGCGAAATTTTACTCAACGGCCGGGACGTTTTGAAAATGGGAAAAAAGGAACTGCGCAGCATTCGCGGCGGCATGGTCAGTTATGTGTTTCAAGAACCCAGCGCATCGCTCAATCCAGTTTTTCGCGTTGGTCGCCAAATTAAGGAATCGCTCAAGCTGCATCGCCCTGAAATCGCCACGGACGCCGAAGTAATTCGCTTGCTGAAACTCGTGGGAATCCCTGCCCCCGAATCGCGCATCCAAGATTATCCATTTCAAATGTCTGGCGGCATGCAGCAGCGGATCATGATTGCGATGGCCATTGCGTCGCAGCCAAAATTATTGATTGCCGACGAACCAACCACCGCCCTCGACGTGACGATTCAGGCTCAGATTTTGGATCTGCTCAAAGATTTGAAACAACGCCTCGGCATGAGCATTTTGCTCATCACGCACAATCTGGGAATCGTCGGCGACATCGCGGATAAAGTCGCCGTGATGTACGCGGGACAAATTGTGGAACTTTCGCCCGCGTTGGATTTATTACGCAAGCCGCTGCATCCCTACACAAAAGCGTTGATGAATTCGGTGCCGCAAATCAAAGGCGGCCCTGCGCGCTTGCAGGCGATTGCCGGAAGTGTTCCTGCGCCGGGAAATTATCCGCCAGGTTGTAGATTTTTTCCGCGTTGTCCGAGTGCGCAGCCGCCTTGTGAAAGAACGATGCCGGAATTGATCGAAGTGGAGCCGAATCGCTGGGTGCGTTCGCTTTACGCGAAATAAATGCTGTGAATCTGCTCGAAGTTAAAAATTTAAAAGTTCATTTCCCCGTCAAACACGGAATGTTCAGTCGCGTCGATGCGCACGTCAAAGCGGTGGACGACGTGAGCTTCACCATCGAGCCGGGTGAAACATTGGGACTGGTCGGCGAAAGTGGTTGCGGCAAAACCACGCTGGGTCGCGCCATCGTCAAACTCGTCGAGCCAACGGCAGGCAGCGTTTTGTTCGAGGGAAAAGATATTGCAAAAATGAGCGGTGGAGAATTGCGTTCCATTCGCCGCGGGTTGCAGATGATTTTTCAGGATCCGGTTGGCTCGCTCAATCCGCGCATGACCGTCGAGGAAATTGTCGGCGAAGCGTTGGACATTCACAAACTCGCGGCGGATTCCGCGACGCGTCAAAAACGTGTTCGCGAACTTTTGAAGTCGGTCGGATTAAACGAAACGCATTCTGAACGTTATCCCCATGAATTCAGCGGTGGACAACGCCAGCGCATCGGCATTGCACGAGCCCTTGCAGTTGAGCCAAAAATAATTATTTGCGACGAACCGGTCAGCGCACTGGATGTTTCGGTTCAGGCGCAAATCATAAATTTGCTTCAGGATCTACAGGGGCAACACGGGTTGGCTTATCTTTTTATCGCTCACGACTTAGCGGTCGTGAAGCACATCAGCCGTCGCGTCATGGTGATGTATTTGGGCAAGGTCGTAGAGATCGGGCCTTCCAAAGAAGTTGTTGAGGAACCAAAACATCCTTACACGTACGCTTTGATTTCCGCTGTGCCGGTGGTCGATCCTGACTCAAAACGGCAACGGGTTATTCTTCCGGGCGATGTTCCCTCGCCCATTAATCCTCCGAGCGGCTGTCCATTTCATCCGCGCTGTCCACTGGCGCGCGATCGCTGCAAAACGGAAATTCCGCCCCTGCGCGAAATCACGCCGGGACATTTGTCTGCCTGTCATTTTGCGGAGGAAATGAATGCACTACGGGAAAGCACGTCGAACCCTACTGTGGGAAAACGGTAACCCACGCGAAAGTTAGAACGTCCTTGGAACTATGAAACTGCGCGCCCGAGCTTTTACGTTGATCGAATTGTTGGTCGTGATTGCCATCATCGCGATTCTTGCCGGGATGCTTTTGCCAGCGTTAAGCCGCGCCAAAGAAGCCAGCCGCCGCATCGCTTGCGTGAATAATTTGAAACAACTCGGGCTTTCGGTGCACATGTACGCGGACGACAACGGTGGGCGTTTTCCATCGCGCGACAGAACAAATCGCTGGACCACATTACTTCTGTCTGGATATCGCGATATCAAGATTCTCAAATGTCCCAGCGAATTTACCAACGCTCCCGCAACTTTTGGGAACCCGGTGTTGACCGCAATTGAGAACCCCGCAGACTTTGCGCCACGCAGTTACATTATCAATGGTTGGAACGATTATTATGGTGCCTCGATCGATAATCCCGGCGTTCAGGAAAACGCTATCCGCCTCCCGACCGACACCGTGGTTTTTGGAGAAAAAGACGCCGATTCAGGGCACTATTTCATGGATTTTTTTGCGGCCGATGCAGCGCTACAACTCGATCAGAGGAAGCACGGGGCGCTCAACAAATCAAATTCGGGCGGATCGGATTACGCTTTTGCGGATGGTAGTTCTCGTTTTTATAAATGGGGAAGAACGCTCAACCCTATAAATCTTTGGGCAATCAAAGATGACTATCGAACCAATGCCGTTGTTTTTTAACTCAAGAACTTCCTGGTATTTTTGGAAAAGCGCACCGGAGCCAATCCGCAATCTAGCGGATTTGAAAGGTTGCTTGTCCCTTTACTTTTCCCGCTTCAAGCAACAACACGTAAGGAATATTTTTCTGAAGCGGTTCGGGTTTCATCTTCGCAATTTCCGGTTTCATTCCACGAACCGGCACTCCATAGATGATCGCCTTCGTCGGAACCGAGTTGCTGCTAGAAATTAAATGCCAGAGTGCGTGTGGATATTTATTAGTTTTGAGATCTCGGCCGGCCACCACCCGCAATGAGGTCAGTCCATATTTGCCGTTCAAAGAAAAGATAACGGCGTTTTCAATAGTGTTTTTACCGCGGCCCATTTGTGGTGAAATTTGATAAACGATTTCCATGGTCATTTTTTCAAATAACGAAGTGAAATTGAAAACATAGATCACGCCCAGAACCGCGAGCACCCCAATCAAAGCTAAATTCTTTTTCGACATAACCAACGCGGTTGACGGAAATCTCTTGGGCTACGTTACAATTTTCTACCCTGCGCCTGAAATTCTTTTTCCCCTTTAAGCTTCTGGGTTTCAACGAAGATTCGATAATTTCCTCCAGTTCGCAAAGGTTCCGGAGTCAGTCCTGCAATTTTCGGCTTCATTCCGGGAAGAGTGGCGCCGTAAGTAAAATCAGTAACCGGAACTGAATTGCTTTCCGAAATTAACTGCCACAAGGAGTGCGGATATTTGTTCGTCGCGGCTTCGTCGGCGGAAATCACCTTCAACGAAGTTAGTTGATACTCTTTATCGAGATAAAAAGTGATCGAGTCAACCCCGGGACTCGCCGTCGGTCCCCGCGCCAGACTGCGATATTTTATTTGAATTTGTTTCGGTTCAAACCAGTCAGTGAACCGGTAAGCGTAAAACGCACCCAAAATTAGGGCTGCGAGAATCAAAAAACGGGTTCGATTTTTCATAAATGCAAAGTAGAGTGACCGCTTACAACGAATAAGTATTCGATTTTGTTTTTATTTCGACTGGAAAATGTTGCCGTCGATCAGCAATCTAAATTTAATCATGAAAAAAATAACTAAACCAATTCATGTCGCCAATTCACGAAAACCCTTTCGCGCGGCCTTCACCCTGATCGAGCTATTGGTCGTCATTGCCATCATTGCCATTTTGGCCGGAATGTTATTGCCCGGTCTTGCTCGCGCTAAAGAGGCAGGCAAACGCATTTCTTGCGTCAACAATCTACGCCAACTCGGTCTCGCCTTGAACATTTATAATGACGATAATCGCGGCTTGTTTCCTCCGCGTTCCACCGGTCTGACCAACGATGCTCGTTGGCCCGGACGCCTTCGCGAAACTTATCGCGATGTAAAAATACTCCGTTGCCCCAGTGACGGCCCAAATACACCCCCCACACGCACGGAAAGCGCAGATATAGCCGATGCCTCCCCACGCACTTATATTATCAACGGAGGGAATGATTACTTCAAAGAAACAATGGGCGCTGCGTTTTCAATGGACGCCATCGCGGGATTGTCTCTGCCCGAAAAGGCGATCAAACACCCGTCTGACACAGTGGTTTTTGGTGAAAAGAAAAATGAAATTAAAAACGGGGAAAATTTTTCCGACCATTACTTCATGGATTTGGAAGAAGGCCAAGGAAATGACTACGATCAATTAAATCAAGCTCGCCACTCCGCTGGCAAAGGATCGGATTATGCCTATGCCGATAACAGTGTTCGTTTTGTGAAGCTCTGGCAAACGGTTGGCACGAACGTAAACTCGTGGGCCGTCACTGATTCCGGCCGGATCTTTTACGCATTTAAATAATTCGCGTTTTTGGGATTCAATTATTTCGAGGGCGGCAATCGATTAGCCTGCGGTGTCACCTTGTTGATATTTGGCGTCACGTTAGCGTCGACACTCCTGACAGCCCATTTCATTCCGCCAACCAAAACTTCCTGAAAAATCGGGTTGGTCCAAACGTCGTCGCGATGTCCCATGGACGTGTAAAAAAC
>JBKJOZ010000242.1:0-3771 GCA_046595315.1 Limisphaerales bacterium | reverse complement strand
AACTCGAATTCACGCGTCCAAGATTACACATTAATCGAAACTCATGTCCGTCATCGAACGCACAATTCAAGTTGGTTTTCAGCTCCGGGTGCATTTCACCCAAGGCGCTTTCGATTTAACCAACCCGTTGCTCAAAGACGTTTTGACGAACCAGAAACCTGGACAAGTTCGCAAGGCGCTCGTCGTCCTCGACGAATCTTTGGCCGCAGCCCAACCCGAACTTTCACAGAAAATTGAGGACTACTTTTCCGCGCATTCCGATTTTGTGAAACTGGTTTGCGCTCCGCTGATTATTGAAGGTGGCGAACGCGCCAAAAATTCTTACTTCCACGTTTCCGAAATCCAATCGCACGTCGAAAAATTCCACATTGACCGGCATTCCTACATTCTGGCGGTCGGCGGCGGCGCGTTGCTCGACGTGGTTGGTTTCGCTGCGGCCACGGCGCATCGCGGCGTTCGACACGTGCGAATTCCCACCACAACTTTGAGTCAGGACGATTCCGGTGTCGGCGTAAAAAACGGAATCAACGCGTTCGGCAAAAAGAATTTCATCGGGACGTTTTCTCCGCCGTTCGCGGTCATCAATGATTTTCAATTGCTCAACTCGCTCCCGGACCGCGACAAACGCGCCGGCTATGTCGAAGCCGTGAAAGTTGCACTGATTCGCGATAAAGATTTTTTTGAAACCATCGAACACGATGCGCCGCTACTTGCCGAATTTGAACCCGCCGCGATGCAGCGTTTGATTTTTCGCTCCGCAGAATTGCATTTAAACCACATCGCGACTTCCGGCGACCCATTTGAATTTGGTTCCGCGCGTCCGCTGGATTTTGGACATTGGGCGGCGCACAAGCTGGAACAGATTTCCGAATATCAAATTCGCCACGGCGAAGCAGTCGCCATTGGCATCGCGCTCGACGTGATTTACTCGCGCAACGTCGGTTTGCTCGACGCGAAATCTGCGGAGCGAATTTTAACTCTGCTGGAAAAACTTGGCTTTGAACTTTTTGCCAACGAACTTCTCAATGTGGATGCGGAAAATAATTTGCTCGTGCTCAAGGGCCTCGAAGAATTTCGCGAACATCTCGGCGGGCAACTCACCATCACGTTGCTGCGCGCGGTTGGCGAAGGCGTCGAAGTTCACGAAATGAATCTACCAAAAGTGGTTGAATCAATTTACGAATTACAACAACGCCACGGTCAGCATTCGCAAAAGATCATTCACGTTCGCGGTTAGCCACTAAACTTTTTTCTGTGTTCTCTGCGCCTCTGTGGCTAAATCGTTCCTGTGAATCGCACTGCGGTCATCAATGTTGTCGGACTGACCGAATCGCTCACCGGCGAACACACGCCGAAGATTCGCGCATTTTTACAACGCGGCACGAAGGCAAACATCACGCCTGCATTCCCCGCTGTCACTTGCACCGCGCAATCGAATTATCTCACCGGCACAACTCCATCGCAGCACGGCATTGTTGGAAACGGCTGGTATAATCGCGACCTCGCCGAAGTCCAATTCTGGAAACAATCCAATCACGTCGTTCACGGACAAAAAATCTGGGACGAACTGCGCGCGATCGACCCAAAATTCACCTGCGCGAAACTTTTCTGGTGGTACAACATGTATTCCACCGCCGATTACTCCATCACACCGCGCCCGATGTATCCCGCTGATGGCCGAAAATTTTTCGACATTTACACGGCGCCTTATTCCATTCGCGAAGAAATCAAAAAGGATCTCGGCGAATTTCCCTTCCCAACTTTCTGGGGTCCCGCCGCTGGAATCAAAACTCCAAAAGGCGAGCCAGATGCCTGCTCCCGTTGGATTGCGGAATCGGCGAAGTGGATTGAAAACAAATATTCGCCCACGCTGAATTTAATTTATCTGCCGCACTTGGATTACAATCTTCAACGCTTTGGCCCGAATCATCCCAATATCGCGCAAGATATTCGGTTGATCGACGCCATCGTCGGCGATTTGATTTCCTTTTTTGAAAAACGTGGCGTGCAAATCATTTTGCTTTCTGAATACGGCATCACGAATGTGGACACGCCACTCCATCTCAATCGGCTTTTCCGCGAACAAGGCTGGCTCGTCATCAAAGAAGAACTCGGTTTGGAGTTGCTCGATTACGGCGCAAGCAAAGTTTTCGCGGTTGCCGATCATCAAGTTGCCCACATTTATCTCAACGATTCTTCGCTGGAGAAAAACGTCCGCGAGTTGCTGGAAAAAACTCCCGGTGTGGAAAAAGTTCTTGGCCGCGAAGAAAAAAATGCCGCAGGAATCCAACAGGAACGCGCCGGAGATTTAATCGCCGTCGCACAGGAGAACGCCTGGTTCACCTATTATTATTGGCTCGATGACGCGAAGGCTCCCGATTTCGCTAGCTGCGTCGATATCCATCGCAAGCCCGGCTACGATCCCGTCGAACTTTTCCTCGACCCGAAAATTCCCGCCGTGAAACTAAGAATTCTGTGGCGCTTGCTGCAAAAGAAACTCGGCTTCCGCATGTTGATGGATGTTATCCCGCTCGACGCCACCCTCGTGAAAGGTTCGCATGGACGCATTCCCGAAAACGAAAAAGATTTTCCCATCTTCATCACTAACCGAAATGAGCTGCTGCAAAGTAAGCGGCTACAATCCACGGACGTTTATCATCTCATCAAACGGCACGTGCTGTATTGAAGGCCTTTAATCCGTGAAAAAGAAACGGGTTAGATGAAAGAAGACCGGCGCGGCGAAGCAAAGTGAATCGATGCGATCAAGCACGCCGCCGTGTCCGCCGATTGCGCTGCCGTAATCTTTCACCCCGCGATCTCGTTTGATGGCGGACATCACGAGTCCCCCTCCGAAACCCATGAACGTGATCGCAAGTGACATTCCGATGGCTTGCCAAAAATTAAATGGCGTGGCCCACCAAAGCGCTCCGCCAATCAGAGTCGCCGAGATGATTCCGCCAACCAATCCTTCCCATGTTTTGTTTGGGCTTACTGTCGGCGCAACTTTGTGTTTGCCGAAAGTTTTTCCCCAGACGTATTGGAAGACGTCGCTGATTTGATCCACGAGCACGAACCAAAAAAGCAGTTTTCCGTTCTGCCCTTCATAGCCCTGAATTTTCAATCCAAGAATTGCTGGCGCGTAACTGACACAATAGACACAAATCATCAGCCCCCACTGAATATTGGCGGCTCGTAATAGAAATTGTTCGCAATCGCCTGCCGCTGCAGTGCGGATGGGCAACAACAAAAATGCGTAAACTGGAATTAAAATGCTGAAGAGGCCGTACCACTGAACGCCGACCAAATAATATTGCAGCGGCGTGACCACAAAAAACATCCAGAACAATGCGCGATGATCTCCAGCGCGGCTCGGCGTCAATGTCATAAACTCCCGCAAAGCCCAAAATGAAGTTAAACCAAACAGAACGACGGAACCGATTCCGCCTGTCGCGAGCGCCAGTCCGAAAATCGCGACCATGATCCACCACGCTCGCGTTCGCGCGTTGAGATTTTTCACGGTGGCTTTTCCGGCATCGCTTTTGGCCATTCGCGCCAAAACAAATCCGATGATGCTGGCAAGAACGAGAAGCCCGATGACGCCGCCGACCAGCCAGATGGTTTGTTGATCAATTTTTAGTTTCACAATTGTTGCAGACTGGAAACCGCTTCGCGGACGCGTTCCAGAAAATCTGTTTTTGGTTCGTTATCGAGAAGATGCATCGGCTCACCGAACGAGATGCAACTCATCAGCGGAACGGGCAGAATTTCGCC
>JBKJOZ010000164.1:0-7350 GCA_046595315.1 Limisphaerales bacterium | reverse complement strand
CAAAGATCGCGGTTATTATTTCGATCTCATCGAAATAATAACCGCGATCTTTGGCTTGGGCGGCTTTGGCGAGGGCGGCGGGGGAGGCGGTGAAAACGGTCAGCCCCGGAGGCAAGGCAAACGCCTTCTGGGTGCCGGCAAGGAGGATATCCATGCCGAGCTCGTCAAACTTGATCGGCAGCGCAGTCATCGAGCTGACGGCGTCCACGATGAACATGACGTCGGGATACTTCGCCTTGAGCGCCATGATTTCCGCGAGCGGACTCATGGTGCCGGTGCTGGTCTCGTTATGGATCAGCGTGAGCGCGTCGTACTGGCCGGTGGCCAGCCTGGCATCGACTTGCTCGGCGCGGATGGGGCTGCCCCATTCGACCTGGAGGCCGTCGGCTTCCTTGCCGCAACGCTTGGCGACGTCGAGCCATTTATCGGAGAACGCGCCGCACATGCAGCAGAGAACTTTTTTGGAAACCAGATTGCGCAGCGCGCCTTCCATCACACCCCACGCCGACGATGTGCTGAGATAAACCATTTGCTTGGTGTAGAGCAGCGACTGCAATTGCGGCTGCATCTTCGCGTAAAGATCTTTGAACCCTTGCCCGCGATGACCAATCATTGGCGAACGAAATGCCTGAAAAGTTTTGTCGCTGACTTCGACTGGACCGGGAATGTGTAATTTGACGTGTGCCATATTTCAGAAAAAGTTTTCAGCAAGCGCGCAGTGAACGCAAGCGGAGTTTTGAAATCGCAATCCATCAAGAAGAGGCGCTGGCGTGAAGCGAGATTTACTCGCGGTTTTTTTGTCGATCTTTGAGCAGAGATGGCGGGGATTTATCCGCAGTGATCAATTCAACTTTGGCGAGGGTGACGCTGAAAGTTGATTTCGTATCGTCGCCGTCGCTGGAAATCCAAACCGCCACCACGTCGAAAGGTTTGGCGAAACGATGGGTGAAAGAAAAGTTTCCAGACGCATCCGGCACCACGACGACGGTTTCTTCCAACAAATCGCTCAAGGGGTGCGTCCGATGGTTTCCAATTTGTTTGGCATCCGTGCCCACATTGAAAAAATGAATTTTGCCGATGCCTTTGCCGGGTGGCGCGAGGGCGAAAAGTTTTTTTACCCAGTCCGGGCTGAAAATTTTCTCACGCCGACTCAAGGTGCGTTCGCCCGATTCCACCAACCCGACGCGCATGGCGTAATCATCAAAACCTTTTTCGCCTTGTTTGGCGGATGGCACTTTTAGCGAACCGGAAATTTTCCCGCTGGCGCGCAATTCCGTTATTTGCAGTGAGTTTGTCAGCGGAAACACGGCAGGCGCCGCAGAATGCTTGACGCCAATTTCAAGTCCGCCAGAGGTTGCACGAAAAGTATTTGGCGGAATTTTTTTGTAATTAAGAAACTGCCAGCCGTTCGTTTGCTGAAGCGGCAGAAGAAATGTCCCAGCTCGGACGGTGAAAGCAAAAGTTCCAAACCATCCTGCCAAAATTATTGCGATAAATTTTTTCCAGCCAGAGATTTTTAGACTCATAACTTGCTCGCACGGCGACAAAACCAGCCGAGCGCGGCCCAGTCTTGAAACCATTTCGTGATCTGCTTCGGATCAAATTTGCTGACACGACCCGACTCCACTGTTTTTTCAAACGCGGCGGCCAGCGGCAAACCTTCCTGAAACGCCGCCAACAAAACGAATTGCGCGGGTTTGAGTCGTTTGTAAAAAACGGAATTACGATGCCGATGCACCGCGAGACAAACGGTTTTGGAGCGATGAAATTGTTTTAAATTATTGGTGGCGCGTTGACGGCGGTTTTCCATCGCATTGCTCGCTTCCTGGCGCATTCCCTGACCGCGCCGCACCGCGATGAGATAATCGTCCAGCGCATAATTCAGTTGCAGCAAAGTGAGGTGCGGTTGCAAGCCCAAGCGTAAAGTCAGCGGATCCGCGTCGAGAAAATCATCGGAAGTCATCGGATTCTCGGCGGCGTTATCGAACGCTTCGATGTGCGCCCATTCCAACCGCGCCATGTCGAGGGCGAGTTGTTGTTTGGGTGCGACGGTGTTCGGATGTGTTTCGATGAAGCGAATCAAGGATTGGCCAAGATTGCGCATCGTGAACGAAGACGATGGACATTCCGCCAGATATTCTTTCGTGAGATTGGAAAATTTTCTTTCGCCAAGAACCGCCCGCAGGCCGGGATAATCGTCGTAAAGGCAATCGATTAAACGAAACCAATATTGCCGGTTGTAAAGTTGCAGTCGCTCGAAAGAAGTCAGCCGGTCGTTCGGCTTGATAAATTTTTCCACGATATTTTTCGTGGCGCGACCATCTTTCCATCGCGGATCCATTTTTGCCGCAGGCGTCAATGGGCGCATCACCGCTTCGGCCATGAGCCGTTGCAAATCCTGCAATTCTTCGATGGTCTGGCGCTTACGCGAAGACAGTTTCGGGCTGCGTGATAAATCGGTTGGCTTTGAGCGCTTCATGGTGAACTTCGTCGAACGTCGGAATGTGATCGTCCCATTCCAACAGCGTCGCGGTTTTTCCGGTGCGTTGGATGGCGCGGGCGTAAAGTTGCCAGACCGGATCAATGACCGCGTGGTCGTGGGTATCGAGAATGTATTTGCGATACTTGGAATGGCCGGCGATGTGGATTTGCGCGACGCGTTCTGCCGGGACGCTGTTCACATAAACGAGCGGATCAAAATTATGGTTGAAGGACGAAACGTAAATATTGTTCACGTCCAACAAAATGCCGCAGTCGGCGCGCTCCACGACTTCGTTGAGAAATTCCCATTCGGTCATTTCGGAAACATGAAACTCGGCGTAACTGCTAACGTTCTCGACGGCAATCGGCACTTCCAGAAAATCCTGCGTCTCTCGAATTTTTTGCGCGGTAACTTTGGCGGCAGCAAAAGTGTAAGGCATCGGCAACAGATCATGCGTGTAACGTCCATCAACGCTGCCCCAGCAAAGATGATCGGAAAGCCACGGCGTGTTTGTGCGTTTGACGAGGCGCTTTAATTTTTTTAGATGCTCGCGATTACACTTTTCCGCCGAGCCAAAATACATCGAGACACCGTGTTGCACGACACGATATTGTTCCAGAATTTTATCGAGCATTTCTAACGGACGCCCGCCGTCGCACATGAAATTTTCGGAAATGATTTCAAACCAGTCCACCACCGGTTTTTTCTCGAAGATGTGCTGGTAGTGCGGAATGCGGAGTCCGATGCCGACTCCATAATCAGTGAAAGCGTTGAAGCGATTGGCGGGCATAAAAAACGGGCTGGAGCAAAAGCGAAAAAAGCGTTTGCTCCAGCCGCGCAGTGTTCAAACCGTCGTTTAGGATTTGCAGCCGCCTTGGCCTTTGCAGTCGTTGTGACCTTTGCAAGCATGGGCCGCTGTTTTGCAGCCGCCTTGGCCTTTGCAGGCGTTCTGACCAGCGCAACTCTGGCTGTGCATGGAGCTGCTGGATTCGTGTCCCGCACGGTGGGAATGACAACCCGTCGTAACCATTGCTCCGCCGACCAATCCGGCGATTGCCGCCGCCGCCATTAACGAACCTGTTTTGTTTTTCATAGATGTTCCGTTCTGTTTTTGACCCGATCCCCCTACAAACGTTATGCAGGTCAGACCGTTTTTTTCCTGAAGCGTTAGCGGTTTAATCGCCTCTTGCCCCGGAAAGTGAAGGTGGCGTTTTGCCAACCTATTTCTATTTACGTTTCTAGTGAAGAAATGGATGCGTTGATTGGCGCCTTATTTCTTTTCGCCTTGGGTGATTTTATCCCAATTCTTAACATCTTCCTTCGTCACGGTGCAGGCACCTTTGCCTTTGCAATCATTTTTACCTTTGCAGGCATGGTCGGAATTTTTGCAACCGCCCAAACCTTTGCAATCGTTTTTGCCCGCGCAATCATGCGCTTTAGGCATTTTTTTGCCGGGCGATTCCTTGCCCGGTTTCTCAGACTTGTTGGTGTCTTGGGCAAAAGTTCGTGTTGCCACCGATCCGGAAAATAATCCTGCTACCGCTGCCGCCACCATTAAACTACGAGTTGTTCTTTTCATGATAATTCCTGATGTTTTATTTTGTTCGACTTCCTTTGGGTAGGAGTCATCAGCGCTTAATTTATTCCCAACCAAGGTGCGGATGGATTTGGCGATAATCAATAGGGTCTCTGCTGAAGTGATTTCTCATCCATTCTCTCACTTCAAGGGCGCGACGGGAGATGCAGCGGCAAGAAAGATCGAGCGTCGGCGCATAAAACGGCACACGGAGGCGGCGCGGATTCCCGGGGTCTTGCGGCCGGGCGGCTCTCAGGCATATTACGCACATGATTAAAACCACCCTCATGCTGCTGGGATTTGCGGCTGTGTTTGCGTTAGGCGCTGCATGTTTCAGCCCGTCATCCAAAGTGGACAAAAGCGCGCCAGCCTACGGCTCCACCAATTCTCCTGCGGCCCCGCGCTGAACGGCGGTATGACACCCGTTGAGCAAGCGGTGGCGGCCCGCTCCGCGCTCGCGCTCGCGTGGGAGCGGCTACCGGAAGCGCTGCGCCGCCCGACCCAATTTCTGGGACGACACTACGCCGGTTGCGGCGCCACCATTGGCGCGATGCCGAAGTGCGATTTTGCCTGCACCGGCTGTTATCTGGGTGAGGACGCCAACCGCGCCAAGCCCAGTTCGCTCGCGGAGATTCAACGCCAGTTGCGGGATATTCGCGCGTGGCTCGGCCCGGCGGGCAATGTGCAAATCACCGACGGCGAAGTTTCGCTCCGCAACGAGGCCGAGGTGGTGGCAATGATTCGTTACGCCCGCGAAATCGGACTCGTCCCGATGTTGATGACGCACGGGGAAACTTTCCGCCGCCAGCCCGGTCTGCTCGAACGACTGATGGTTGAGGCTGGCCTAACCGAGATCAGCATTCACATTGACACGACCCAGCGCGGGCGGCGCGACCATTTCGCAAAGGCCCGCACCGAGGCGGACCTTGATTTATTGCGCGACGAATTTGCTACCATGATTCGCCAGGCACGCCGCCAAACCGGGCGGCGTCTCACGGCGGCTTCCACCGTCACCGTGGCCCGGCAGAATCTCGACGGCGTCCCCGGCATCGTGCGGTGGTTTCTCGGCAACGCCGACGCTTTCAAGATGCTGAGCTTCCAGCCCCTGGCTGAGGTCGGTCGCACGAGCCGCGACCTGCGCGGGGTCACTCCTGATGAATTGTGGCGGAAAATTGCCGAAGGAACGGGCGACGCCAACATTCACCGGGGCGAAGGCTGGCTGGGCCACCCGGCCTGCACGCGCTTCGTGCAGGGCGTGGCGGTGAATCGGGCCAAGGACGGCGGCCCGCGGCTGGTGCCGCTCTACCGGCGCGATCAGCCTGATGAGATGCGGGCATTGAACGAATTGCTGGATCGCGTGGGCGGACTTTCGTTTCGCCTTGATGACGGACGCCAGGCGTTGCGGCGCTTGACCCGGCTCGCGACGCAACACGGCTGGTTCGCGCTCACCCAGCTGGCGCCGCAACTGGCGAAACTGTGGTGGCGCGCGGGGACCTGGCGGGCGAATTACTTTTGCATCGTCAGCCATCATTTCATGAGCGCTGCTGAGACCACCACGCCGCTCGGGCAGGAACGGCTTGAGGTGTGCGCGTTCAAGGTTTCCATCAATGGCGAACTCAAATCCATGTGCGCCGTCAATGCCCTGGGTCTGCGCGAAGATTTTTACCGGGCCGGAAAGCCAGCCCAAGTCGCGGCATGAACACCTACGGATTTTTTGTCGCTGCCGGAGTCGTCACGGCCATCCTCTGGCTGCGGCGCCATAAGCGTGCGATGGGCGTCTCGGAGAATCAATTTTGGGCAGCGCTCTGGTTGATGGTGGCCGGCGCAATCGTCGGGGCAAAAGGCTTGTTCGTCCTCCTCGGTTGGCATCACTACGCGCCGGGCGAACTCCGTTTCTGGGCTGATTTCAGCATCGGGTTTGTGTTCTTCGGCGGCCTGTTCGGCGGCGTGCTGGCCGGCGGCGCGTTTGCCTGGTGGCAGCGGCTGAATTTCTGGCGCGGCGCAGATTATTTCGCCGTGGCGTTGCCGCTGGGACAGGCGATTGGCCGGGTCGGTTGCTACACGCAGGGTTGTTGTGGCGGCCGCCCGCCGCATCCCGTGCAACTCTATGAATCGGCCGCGCTGTTGCTGATCATGTTCGCCACGAAACAAGTTTTGAACGCGGTGGAAGCCGGGCGCGTGGCGAGTGGCGTGGCGTTTTGCGCTTACCTGATGCTCCAGGGAATACTTCGCTTGGCTCTCGATCCGCTGCGCGCCGATGGACGCCCCGAACGATTCCTTGGCTTCTCTTATCAGCAGGGCATTGCGCTGGGGCTGTTGCTCGCAGGCATTGTTGGCTGGCGCTGGCTGACGTTGAAATCGTCGGCGATCAAGGTCGCGGCTTCTCATTCAATGCCCAGTCGTAATCCGTGAACCGCACTTTTACTTTGGTGGCTTCGGTGAGTGCGGCACGTTGCGCCTCGGGCAAGAAGGATTTCACATACGCGTTCAGCGTCCCGGCGGGTTGGGTGAAATCCTTCTCATACCATTTGAAAATGGGCGAGAGATGGAGCGTATTCTTCGCGGCCTCGAAACGGTTCTTTGTCGGCTCGTTGAGAAATTGCCGAGCCTGGCTGTCCAGTTGCTCATTCAACCGCGCGCCCACATAAGCCTCTTCGCGTAACGGCGGGCAACCCTTCGCCGCACAGACCAGCGCGAAGTGGATGCGCGGCTCGTGGTATCCGGCTCGGATGATTTGGTTTTCCAAATGCCCAAGGGTCAAGATCTGGCCGCCGAACCGAACGGTCAGTTCCCGCCAGGCCGCGCCCGGCAGGGTGCCGATGTCGCGGATACTCTTCAGCGGATAGTGATTCACGATGAGTTTCAACGTTGACGCGTTGTAGAGGTTGAGCAGGCAGGCGAGGCGCTCCGTTTCCGGCCAGCGGTCAAACTCCGTTGCGGGGATTTTCGCCAGCGCCTCAAGGTAGCGGTTCAAGTCCTGGGGCTGCGCCTTCAACGCCGCGTAATCCACGCGCGCATTCTTGACGTGCTGTTTGAGCACGCCGTCCAGGATCGCGTTCGATCGGTCGAAATCGTCCGCGGCCGCGCGCGGGTTCAACGTCGCGAAAACCAGCGCGAGGGTCGCGCCCAGAAAAAGCCGCCCTTTCCAGCGGAATCCGGATTGGGCAAGGGTTCTTGCAGGCGAGTTCATGCTGGCAGGGTTGGAGATCATTTCACCGCCCCCTTGCAACTGTTGCCACACCCCGACGTGCAGGCGAGGCAATGATTTCCAGTGGCAATGGCACGGTTTTCC
>JBKJOZ010000023.1:0-9678 GCA_046595315.1 Limisphaerales bacterium | reverse complement strand
GGCATCCCGCTGATTCTCGTCGGCGGGATGCCCGCGTCATCGAGCAGTTTTGTCATGGGAAAATCGTAGGCGGTGAGCGCGGCAATTTTTTCGCCACGCGTTTTCATCGCGCGAATGGATTCAGCTTTTGCGAGGCTCATGAATTTAATGACGAAAGCTGGCGAGCAATTCTTCGGGATGAACGGTGGCCGTGCCAACTTTGCCGACGACGATTCCCGCAGCGTGATTCGAAAAAATCGCGGCTTCAATCGGCGACGCGCCCGCGGCAATCGCCAGAGTGAAACTGGCAATCACGGTGTCGCCTGCTCCTGACACGTCGAAAACTTCCTGCGCCATGGTCGGAATGTGAAATGGTTTCAGGCCGCGCTGGCAAAGCAACATTCCATGATCGCCGAGCGTGATCAGCAAAACAGCGGGCAACAATTCGCTCAAAAGTTTTTCGGCAACGCGCATCAGGTTTTTGTCCTGCAACGGATTTTCGGCGCGCGTGTTGTCTTCCATTTTCGCGAGTTCGAAAGCTTCTTTGCGATTGGGCGTGATGAGCGACAGACCTTGCAGCCGTAAATTATGCACCGGTTTTGGATCGAAGCTGAGCCAGATGGCGCGTTCGCGACAAAGGGTTTTGATTTCGTCGAGCAGCGGTTGCGTGATCACGCCTTTGCCGTAATCGCCGAGAATCAGCGCGGTGGCGGAGTGCAGTTCTTTTTGGAGAACAGCGAGCAAGCGGCGCGAAAATTTTTCATCCAAATCATGACGCGTTTCGCGATCGACACGGACGACCTGCTGCTGATGCGCGATGATGCGGGTTTTGATGCTGGTGCGGCGCGTCGCGTTAGACAAAACGCCGGAGCAACCAATTTTTTGTTGGGTGAGAAGGCGCTTTAATTTTTTCGCGGCGTCGTCTTGTCCAACCACGCCAAACAATTCGGTCGGCGCGTTGAGATCAGCCAAGTTCCGCGCGACGTTCGCCGCGCCGCCGGGCATAAAACTTTCGCGTTCGAATTCGACGACTGGCACCGGCGCTTCAGGAGAAATTCGCGCGACACGGCCCCAAACAAATTGATCCAGCATCACGTCGCCCAAGACGAGAATGCGTGTGTTACGAGCGGCTTCGAGAAGTTTGCGAACTCGGAGAACGGTTAAAACTTTCATGAAACTTTTAGTTTAAAAACGCTGTCAGCGGACTGGTTGCACTTGCGGTTTCCAATTCAGCGGCGAGACCAATTTCGTAAGCGGCGCGGCCGCATTCCACCGCCATTTTAAACGCGTTGGCCATGCGCAGCGGATCGTTGGCTACGGCAATGGCGGTGTTCACGAGAACGGCGTCCGCGCCCATTTCCATCGCTTCAGCGGCGTGACTCGGCGCACCGATGCCCGCATCAACCACGACGGGAACAGTCGCTTGCTCAATGATGATTCGGATTTGCCCGCGTGTTTCAATTCCGCGATTTGAACCGATGGGCGAGCCGAGCGGCATCACCGTCGCAACGCCAATATCCTGCAAACGTTTTGCCAAAACCGGATCGGCGTTGATGTAGGGCAGGACGATAAAACCTTCGCGCACTAAAATTTCGGCGGCTTTGAAAGTTTCAATGGGATCGGGCAGCAAAAAGCGCGGGTCGGGATGGATTTCAAGTTTCACCCAATTCGGCAATCCGGCGGCAACAGCGAGACGAGCGAGGCGCACGGCTTCTTCGGCATTCATCGCGCCGCTGGTGTTCGGTAAGAGGAGATATTTTTTGGCGTCGATGAATTCCAAGATGTTCGCGAAGGGATCTTTTTTTCCGCTCAAATCAGCGCGGCGCAATGCGACTGTGACCATTTCCGCGCCGCTGGATTCCAAGGCATCACGCATCATTTCCGGTGCGGAAAATTTTCCGGTGCCGAGGAAAAGGCGTGAGCGAAATTCGCGTCCGGCGATGATCAATTTCTTCTCTGCTGACATGCGCCGCGAAGATAGCAGTGAGGTTTTGTTTGTCGAGGGAGCAACGTGGGACAAAAGGGAATTTGCCACAAAAGGCGCAGAGAACTCAGAGTTTCTCATTCTCCTTTTCCGACTCTGTGTTCTCTGCGCCTTTTGTGGCGAATTCTTAAACCACTCCCACCGCAAGCCGCAGGCTCCAAGTCGCGGAATCGCCCCTTGCGCGGCGATTTTTGTTGCCGTAGTTTTTTCCTGTTATGGACGACAATTTACCTCCGATGGGAACACCGCCGCAGTCCGCCCCGCCACCTCCTCTACAGCCACCTCCACCGATTATTATGGCCACTGCCCCAGCGACGCCCGCGCGCAAAGGAGGCTGCGGCTGGAAAATATTTTCACTGGTATTGCTCAGCGTTCTTGGACTGATTGTGTTCAGCAAGGCTTGCCGTCACCCCATCGGCCATCGACCGGGACGCGCCGTGCAGCAAGGCGAACAGCCCCTTGATGAAATTCTCGTGGAGAATAACCGCTCGAAAAATAAAATTGCGATTGTCGAAGTGGAGGGCGTCATCACCAGTTCGGCAGGCCGCAGCGGTCGCAGCATGGTCGATTCGATTGAGGATCAATTGGAGGCGGCTGGACGCGATCCGCGAGTTCGCGCCGTGGTGTTGAAAGTAAATTCTCCAGGAGGGGAAGTGTTGGCCTCGGATGAAATTTATAATTCAATTCGTGATTTCCAAAATGATTTCAACAAGCCGGTCATCGCCTCAATGGGCACACTCGCGGCTTCGGGCGGTTATTACGTTTCCGCGCCATGCCAGTGGATTGTCGCCAACGAAATGACGATCACCGGCAGCATCGGCGTGATCATGCATGGCTATAATTATCGCGGGCTGATGGATAAAATCGGTTTGCGTCCGGACGTTTACAAAAGCGGCAAACACAAAAACATGTTGAGCGGTGATCGACGCGAAGAAGAGATTCCCGACGAAGAACGCGAAATGGTGCAGGCGTTGATCAACGAAGTTTACGGAAAATTCACGAACGTCGTTGCGACGGGACGGCAAGAAGCGAGCAAGGTCAACAAGGGCACTGGCCGCCCGCTGGCCTCCGATTGGACCGAATACGCGGATGGCCGCGTCGTCTCCGGCAAACAAGCTTTGGAAATTGGCCTGGTCGATGAGTTGGGTAATTTCAAAAAAGCCATCGACCGCGCGCAAGCCATCGCAAACATCCAGGATGCAGATTTGATTCGTTATGAAGAGCCGTTTGGTTTGGGAAATCTGCTCCGAATTTTGGGCGAAACAAAAGCGCCCGCCATTAAAGTGGATCTCGGAATTGATTTTCCGAAATTGCAAATTGGCCGACTTTACTTCATTACTCCCACCACTTTGCCGTAAAAATTGTGAAAGGCGTTACCATCATCACGCACCCATTGGTGCAACATAATCTGACTCGTCTGCGTGACGAACGCACCGGCGCGCAGGAATTTCGCCGCGTCCTCAGCGAAGTCGCCGCGCTCATGGTTTACGAAGCAACGCGCTCCTTTGCCGTGCAGCCAATTTCTGTCAAAACTCCGATGGCGCGGACCCGCGGATACCAACTCGAACGCGAAGTGATTCTCGTTCCCATTTTGCGTTCCGGTTTGGGGATGCTTGATTCCATTTTGCAATTGATCCCCCACGCGCGTGTTGGATTTATTGGCCTCAAACGCGAGGAAGATACGTTGCAGGCGACGTCCTATCACAAAAGTTTGCCGGAAGATTTGCGCAACTTCGAAGTCATTTTGATCGACCCGATGCTGGCCACAGGCGGTAGCGCCATTGCCGCGTTTAATTTGCTCGCGGAACGCGGCGCAAAACATATTCGCATGGTGAACCTGATCGCCGCACCGGAGGGAATCCAGCAAGTGCGCGAACATTGCGGGACGTTCCCAATTTTCACTGCGTCGATTGACCGTTGCCTGAACAAAAAAGGCTACATCATGCCGGGACTGGGCGACGCGGGCGACCGCTTGTTTGGAATTTAAAAGCGCATGGACCGCGAAAATTTACTCATCGTTGCGGATAGCGAGCATGACGCCAATATGCTTTACGCCGTCGGCATGTTTGTCCCCGACCCGTTCGTTTTTTTACGCGTTCACGGGGATTGCCACATCGTGATGAACGATCTGGAAATTGACCGCGCGAAAAAACAGGCCAAGCAATGCCGGGTTCTTTCGCTGAGCCAATATCAGAAAAAATTGCGCGATCAGGGAGAAAGCTCCCCCAGTCTCGCCTCCGTCATCCAATTGATTTTGCGCGAAAAACGGATCAAGAAAATTTTGGTGCCGAATAATTTTCCACACGGACTCGCGCGCCAATTGCGGCGCTTGAAAATCAAAGTGAAAGTTCGCGAAGGCGGATTTTTTCCAGAGCGCGAAATCAAAGCGCCGGACGAAGTTAAAAAACTCAGCGCCGCGTTAATGATGGCGGAAGTGGGTTTGGCTGAGGGAATCCAAGCGCTTAAATCTTCAAAAATTTCTAAAAACCGGAAGTTGGTTTATCGCGGCGTTCCACTTACTTCGGAAAAACTTCGCGCCATCATCGACATCGCGATCATTCAAGTGGGCGGTTTGGCGAATCACACGATTGTCGCAGGCGGCAAACAAGGGTGCGATCCGCACGAGCGCGGTTACGGGCCACTGCGGGCGAACGAACCTATAATTCTCGATGTCTTTCCCCGCTCCCAAAAAACCGGATACTTTGGCGACATCACACGAACGGTCGTGAAAGGCCGCGCTAGCGAAGAAATTCGCAAGCTGTATAAAACCGTCGCGCATGGACAAGAACTCGCCTTCGCCCGGATTCGCCACAACGCTTCCGGCGCGGCGATTCACCACGCGATTCAGGAATTGTTCGAACATGAAGGTTACAAAACCGGCAAGCGCCACGGGCGGATGCAGGGATTTTTCCACGGCACCGGTCATGGTCTCGGTTTGGAAATTCATGAAGCGCCGCGCATCGGTTCCAGCTCAAACGATATTTTGAAAGCAGGCCATGTCGTCACGGTTGAACCCGGTTTGTATTATCCGGAAATCGGCGGGGTTCGCCTGGAAGATGTGGCGCACGTCACCCTCGACGGAATGCGCAACCTGACGAAGTTCGAAAAAGTTCTAGAAGTTTAAATTGCATCGAACATTCCCGTTGCAATTGAGTCCAACACGCAGAAGTTAGAAATCGATTTATGAAATTTTTCCAAATGAGCAAACGGATTTTGCTGTTCGTAGGGGTCAACATTTTAGTCATCACCACGATCTCGCTCGTCCTCAGTTTGTTGGGCGTTCGTGGTCGCATCGGCAATGAAGGCTACACCGGCCTTTTGATCTTTTGTTTTGTGTGGGGGATGGGCGGCGCTTTCATTTCGCTGGCCATTTCGCGCATGACGGCCAAGTGGTTCATGGGCGTAAAGTTGATTGATCCGCAAACGCAAGATCCGGAACAGCTCCAGTTGCTGGACATGGTTTATGGCTTCGCGCAAACCGCGCGGCTTCCCGAACGTCCGCAAGTTGGCATTTACGATTCGCCGGAAGTCAATGCGTTCGCCACCGGGCCAAGCAAATCACGTTCGCTCGTGGCCGTTTCCAGCGGATTGCTCCACTCGATGCGGCGGGATGAAATCGAGGGAGTCATTGCGCATGAAGTCGCGCACATCGCCAATGGCGACATGGTCACGATGACTTTAGTCCAAGGCGTCATTAATGCGCTCGTCATGTTTTTGGCGCGCATTTTGGCGTTCGCCGTTTCGCAGGCGCTTCGTTCCCGCGACGACCGGGGCAGCGGTGGTTTCATGAACTTCATGCTCGTAATGGTCTTTCAAATCGCGCTTTCGCTTTTAGGAATGCTGGTGGTGAATTGGTTTTCGCGATGGCGGGAATTTCGCGCCGACGCTGGCAGCGCGCGCTATGCCGGACGCGAAAAAATGATTGCGGCCTTGCGTGGATTGCAACGCGTTTACGAACGAACCGTTGAAGATAAACACGCCCCGTCGCTGAACACCTTGAAAATTTCCGGAAAATCCACGGGCATGGCGCTCTTGTTCGCGACCCATCCGCCGCTCGAAGAACGGATCGCACGACTCGAACAATTGCGTTAATCGAACCAATTTCACTAAAGCGCTGATGGCCTAAAAGTCATTGGCGCTTTTTTATTTTCGGTTGCCGCGAGAAATATCTTTTCCTACTCTGCCTTCGTTCATGAATTCAACTGCCGCTCCGAATTCCGATCCGTTGCAATATCCTCCCGGTTTCCGCGCGCGCCGTGGAATGAACTGGGCGGTGGTCGGGCTGATGTACACCAGCTTTTACCTTTGCCGCTACAATTTTTCCTACGCCAACAAAGCCATCTCGGACGAATTTCATTTCACGAAGTCAGACATCAGCACGATTTTGTCGATGAACTTCATCGCTTACGGCTGCGGTCAAATTATCAACGGCCTGCTCACCGATCGCATTGGCGGAAAACGCGCGATGCTCATCGGCGCGGCGGGAACGGTGACCATTAATTTGCTTTTCGGCGCCGCTTCGTTTTGGGGAACACTCTCGCTTTTCACGTTGCTCTGGAGTTTGAACGGCTACGTCCAAGCATTCGGTTCGCCGGGATTTATCAAAATTAACAGTTCTTGGTTCAGCGAAAAACAGCGCGGAACCTTCGCGGGAATTTTCGGTTTCATGATTAATCTCGGGCGCTTGTTGGCGAACAAACTTCTCCCTGCGCTCTTGGCCGGTTTCACCTTTATTGGAATGTGGCACGTGCCGCCGCAACATTGGCGTTGGCTCTTTTGGATTCCCGCAGGCGTTGCCTCGGTTGTCGCCATCGTGCTGGCAATCACGGTGAAGGACACGCCCGAAGAATGCGGATTTCACAATCAATTCAAAGGCGAAGCAGATCACGCGGACACCAATGTGCGCACGGAACTTTGGACGGTTTTTAAACACATCACGAGCAACCCGGCGGTTTGGGTGGTGGCGGGCGCGTATGCCTGCACCGGTGCGGTTCGACAAAGTATTGATCAATGGTTCCCCCGTTTTTTCCAGGAAGTGCATCACTTGGACATGACGGGCGCGCGATTCCAATGGCTCGGTTTTCTGATTCCATTCGTCGCGTCGGCTGGCTCGTTGTTGTCAGGTTGGATTTCAGACCGGTTCTTCCAATCCCGTCGCGCTCCGGTGGCGGCAGGCATTTACGCCATCGAAGTTGTTGTACTGATCATCGCTTCCCAGGTGCACACGGTAAATCTGGCCATCGTCTTTTTCGTCTTGGTCGCATTCACCGTAAATTCAACTCATTCCCTGCTCGGCCCTGCTGCCGCCATGGATATTGGCGGTCGGAAAATGGCCGCGTTCGCTTCGGGCTGCATTGATGCCTGCCAATATTTCGGCGCAGCCCTTGCAATCAAAGGACTCGGCTACGTGTTGGATCACAAAGGTTGGGACTATTATTTTTACTACATGATTCCGTTCGGAATCCTCGGCGGAATTCTAATGTATTCCATCGCGCATCGGCACAGCTTAAAAAAAGGTCAAAGCGGTCATTAAACACCTGTGTGTGTTTCAGGACTCCACGCTTGTCTTTGCCAGTCGCGACATTAAATTGTCGCTATGAAAACGCTGTCCGCCACCGAAGCCCGCCAGAATATCGGCAACTGGCTCTCGCGCGCCCTCAAAGGAGAAGACATCGGGATTGTTTACGAAGGGAAAATTGTCGCGCTTCGACCCGTGGAAGTTTACAGCGAAGATTACGCGATGATGGAATACGGCGTAACCGCCCAGGAGTTGAAACGGTTCGACAAAAAAATGCTGAAACAACTCAAGGTTGAAAAATCCACAAAATGGAATGGAACCGCTAAAGGTCTTCGTGGTTGAGACGGGTTCCAGTTGGAAACGCTGGGGCAAACGCCGCACCGACGCGGAATTGGAAGCCATCGCTCAACGATTGGAACAACTTCAGGAAGGTTTCGGAAAACCTCACCAACACGCTGGGCTGGGTGTTCGTCGGCTGTCCCAACACTTTTTCGAGTTCAGAATCTCCCGCGACCTACGCGTCGTCTTCGCATTAATCAAACCCAACACAATCCGTCTTTCCATGTGCGGCAACCACGACGAAGTCAGAAATTGGATCAAAGAAAACTCCTAATCCTGATTACCCCTTCAACTTCACCAGCAAATCTTTGCTCTCCACTGTCTCGCCGACTTGCGCGAAAATTTTATCCACAGTTCCATCCGCCGAAGCGTAAAGCGTGGTCTGCATTTTCATCGCTTCCATGGTCAGCAACTTGTCGCCCTTCGCGACTTTCGCTCCGATGGTCGCGTTGACCGTGGTGATCAAGCCCGGAATCGGCGCGCCGATTTGTAATGGGTCAGCCGGGTCAGCTTTTAGCCGCGCTTTAGTTTTCGGTTGCACCGCGCGATCTTGAATCGCCGTCTCCCGTGGCATGCCGTTCAACTCGAACGTCACGATGCGCCGTCCATCTTTATCGACTTGCCCAATATTAATGAGCCGCACGAAAAGCGTTTTGCCTTCTTCGATGTCGATGGAAACTTCTTCGCCGGGTTGCAATCCGTAGAAAAACGCGCTCGTCGGTAAGACGCCAACGTCGCTGAAATCGCGCAAGAATTTCGTGAACTCCGCGAAAACTTCCGGATACATCAAATGGCTGTAAAGATCGTCTTCCGTCGCTTCGCGTTTCAGTTTCGTAGAAATTTCCTCGCGAATTTTTTTCAAATTCAGCGGCTTCAAATCTGCGCCGGGCCGACCGGTCAACGGCTTCTGTTTTCCTAGAACCACCGACTGCAATTTTTTCGGCCAACCACCGATCGGTTGACCCAAATTCCCCATCAACATATCTACGACGGACGCAGGAAACGACGTTGTGCCTGGTTCCAGATTCACCACGTCCCCGGGCTTGATGCCGCGCGTGATCAAAAACATCGTCATGTCGCCCACCACTTTGCTGCTCGGCGTGACCTTGACGATGTCGCCGAAAAGTTGATTCACCTCAGCGTAAGTGCGCGCGATTTCCGGCCAACGATTTCCTAATCCCATGCCCGCAGCTTGCTCTTTTAAATTGGTGTATTGGCCGCCGGGCATTTCGTGCAGATAAACTTCCGCGCTGCCACTGCGCGGCGCGGTGTCGAACGGTTTGTAAAACGGCTGAACGTGTTCCCAATAATCGGAAAATTCGTTCAGCGTTTGCAAATCAAGTCCCGTATCGCGCGGAGTATTATGGAGAGTGGCGACGATGGAGTTCATGTTCGGTTGACTGGTTGAACCGCTCATCGAACCAATCGCCAGATCAACAATATCCACGCCCGCATCACTCGCTCGCAAAATCGAACCGGCATTGATTCCACTCGTATCGTGCGTGTGAAAATGAATGGGAATTCCGATTTCATTTTTCAACGCTTTGACCAAAGCATTGGCCGCATAGGGCCGACACAACCCCGCCATGTCTTTGATCGCGAGCATGTGCGCGCCCATCTGCTCCAATTCTTTCGCGAGCTTCACATAATATTTCAGCGAATATTTCGTGCGTTTCGGATCGAGGATGTCGCCCGTGTAACAAATCGATGCCTCGCAAATCGCGTGCGTGTCTTGCACGGCTTCCATCGCAACTTTTAAATTCGGCGTGTAATTCAGCGAATCGAATATGCGGAAAATATCCATGCCCGATTCCGCCGCGTGTTTCACAAAACCGGCGACGACGTTGTCGGGATAATT